>NZ_JAJWTS010000024.1:0-15010 GCF_021632165.1 Candidatus Avelusimicrobium fimicolum | reverse complement strand
AAAGATTAAAAGATATAAATAAAATAAAGTATTCTATTAATTCCTTAGTAAAAACAATCAAAGATATTAAACTGATTCCTTGTAAAGAAGGGGAGGGTACATATAGCGGTTTATATATTTTAACTGATTTGAATTTAGCACAGTTAAAACAAATTTTGATATCTCAAAATTTTATTGATTATATTTCTATGCTTGGTAAGTATAAGAACGGCGGCTGTTATACCTTTTCCTCTAAGGATTTAAAAGCCTTTTTAGAATATAGCATTTTAAAAATACAGGAGCAAAAATATGCCTAATATGAACCAGAATTTTTTACAAATTTTAAAGGAATCATTTATCAAATGTTTAACAAGTAGTCCAAGGAGTAACGAAAAACTAAAAGTTTTACACCCAGCAATCGCGAAAGATATTTCTGCGTGCTTCAATGATTCTCAATATGAAGTATATTCTTTGAGTGAGAATTCTAAACATGAAAAGATAATTACAGGCCGATACTTGGACAAAAGAGTTGATATAACCGTTTGTTTAAATGATAAACCAATAGCTGGGATTGCAATAAAGTTTGTAATGAGCAATTATTCTCAAAACTCTAACAATTATTTTGAAAGTATGCTGGGGGAAACTGCTAATATCCGGAGTGCTAATGTCCCTTATTTTCAAATTTTTTGTATTTTTGATAAAATTCCATACTTTGATAAATCTGGTGAAATCACAAAATGGGAAGAAATTACTTCTCACAATTTAAAGAAATACATCAAACTTTCCCAAGATAATATAGACTGTTTTTATCACACTCCAAATAAAACTTTAATTTGTGTAGCGCATATTTCTGATCACCAACAGAATAAAATACATAATAGAGAGACTTATAAAGATTATTATTGTAATGCGCAATTTAACATTACATTCTCAACAAAGAACTTTGAGTTCGGAAAAGCCGTGATTTATAATGATTACGAAAAATTTATTAATAAAATAGTATATGCTATCAAAAGCATATAAGTAAATTTTAGGAGTTTTTCCATATGACAGAAATTACTTGTACTTATACCGGCGACGGGGAAACCAATCTTGTACACGGACCGACTGGAACCACGATTCAAACCGATTTGCCGCCAGACAACGGCGGGCAGGGCCGCCGCTTTTCGCCCACGGATTTATTGGCTTCGGCATTTGCTTCCTGCACGCTTACGATTATGGGCAAAATGGCCGCCGCGCGCGGGGAAGATTTTAAGGGCGCGCATTTATCCATACAAAAAATTATGGCTGCTAATCCGCGCCGCGTGGGGGAGTTTGTATTAAAAATCACCTTTCCCGCGCACTTTTCGCCGGAGCAAAAAAAGTTCTACTTATCGGCAGTACAAGCCTGCCCGGTACATCAAACATTAAGCAGAGAAGTAAAGGTAACGGTGGAAGTTTTATAACCTAAAATTTTTTACCCGAAACGGCGTTTAATCTGTTATTATACCCATAGGAGGGAAATATGATTACAACAACTTTGGGAGAAAACTTGCAAACGGTAAGCGTACTGGACGGGAAAAACGGTTCTGTGCGCACCGCGTATTTTGACCCGCGCGAGGATATGCAGCCCGGCGAAGTTTTGGCCAGCGCGTTGGGTGCGTGTATGCTGACGATGATTGGCTATGCCGCCCAAAAACGGGGGGAGGACGTAACGGGTACTACGCTTTCCGTGGCACCGCAGTTTGGCGGCACGCCGCGGCGGGTAGTGTCGGTGGAATTGGTGTTTGCGTTTAAGGACAATTTGTCCGGCGAGCAGAAAAACTTTTACACACATATCGCCCAAACCTGCCCGGTGCATAACAGCCTGCGTGAAGACGTGGAATATAAAATAACCGTTAAATAATATGCTCCCGCACTTTTTACAGTGCGGGATTTTTCTGTATAATATCTCTATGATTCATTTAGACCCATACCGCCAAAGTTTCATTTATTTTAAATGGGGCTTTTGGAGTGTATTTATTTTGGGCGGGCTATTTATATGGGGATGCGCCCACATAGAAAGCCCGCTGTTTAAAATACTTTTGGACAATGTTTTCGTCTATTTGCCCAACTATTTAACGCACGAATTTTCGCACCGTTTTTGGGCTGTTTTAGGCTGGGAGTGGTGGACGTATGCTTCCGGCAACGGTATGGAAACGCTGATTCCGCTTATTTTATGTTTTTGGGCCTTGCGTTTAAAGGGCGGGCGGCTGTTACAGCCTGTTTTGCTTTATTGGCTGGCTACTACTTTGTATGGGGCGGGAATTTATTGCGCAGATGCACGCGCGATGAAATTGCCTCTTACCTCTTCCGATATGGTTACAAGTTATGCCCCCGGTGCTGTAAAGGGCGATTGGGTGTATATCTTGGAGCCGCTGGGCTTATTAAATTATGATGTGATTATCGGGCATATCCTAATGTATATGGCTGTATTCTTTTTGTTAATAGCCGTATGGAGTGTGTGGTATTATTGGACTCACTACGAGCAATATTTGTCCCATACGCCCTAGGTCCTTTGGCCCTGGCAAGTCATCCTCTTAAACCGCTATAATATATGTATGACCCGATTTGTTTTCATTGTTAGTTTGATGCTAGGCTTTTCTCTCCCGGTTTGTGCGCAGTTATTCCGCGTGCCTGCCGCTAGTATTAAATTGGCAAAAACCGGGGCTGAAATGACCTCTTTTCCACGCCTAATGCCCGAACTAACCAAAAGAATTTTTGCCGCTTCCCGGAGCCGTTTTGCAGGTCCGCGTGAACTTATGGCGCGTGTGCCGAAGGGGCTTATTCAGGTGGCGCGTCCGGAATCTCCAACGGTATTAGGAACCGGTTTTTTATTTGAATCACACGGACAACTATGGGCGGCGATGCCGTATCATATTGGGGGAGCAGCGGGGCAAAAACGCGTAGCGCGTGTGTGGACAAATAACGGTTTAAAAGAGTACACGGTAACGGTTGCCGTTAGCGGGAGTGCGGGGTGGAGTTCGCCGGATGTGTCTTTGGCTCCCTTACCCAAGAGTGCGCTTGAAAAAGGGGCTGAACCTTTTTCGTTGGGCACAGTACGGACCAATGTTCCCTCTTATTCGTTTGGTTATGTGGCGGGCCCGTACGGGCGGCGAGACTTTTTGCCCGTTCGGCGCGATATTATCAATGCGGCGGGTTTCGGCGTGATTGGCACGCGCGAAATCAAGCAAGATGATGTAAGAACACCTTTTTTGTTGAGCGGTTACTGCGGTTCACCCGTGTTCCAAAAGCAGGGGGATAATTGGCAGGTGGTGGCCTTGCACTCTGGCGGATGTGCTATGCCGGGCAACCGGGCGCAGAGCCATACCTACGCCGTCAATCTTTCTCAGGCTGTGCCTATGATGTTGGACCAATATTTTCAAGCGGAAAAACTGCCCGCGCGCCCGTTGGTGTTCCGCGGGTGGGAAATTGGCCGTTTGTTGTTAGAGGAACGCGTGAAAAGTGTGGCGGTGTGGCGTGGGGAAAAAGCCGTGTTTACGCTGGATTTGCGCAATTATCCGCAACCGTACGAGGATGCACACGCCGAATTGGCATTTACCGAGGTTGATTTACAGTCCGGGGATGTGCTGCGCTTTACCGTACTTAACGAAAAGCGCAAACTCCGGGTAATGGAATTTACGCTTCCGTAAAACGAAAAATCCTTTTTATTTGGCCGCTTTCTTTTTTAAGAGGGCGGCTATTTTTTTGGCGCTTTTGCCACTTTTTAATTGGAGCATTTTTAAAATTTTGTCCAGTTGCTCCGGGGTGGCTTTGGCACCGTTTTCTAAAAGAATTTGCACGCGTGCCGGGTCCAGTGTGGCGGCGGCGTAGTACAGCGGGGAAAAACCGGCATTGTCCGCTAGATTCGGATTCGCCCCGCGTTTAAGCATATAGGTAAGTAAATCCGTCCGGGCCTGTTCGGTTTCAAACGGCTGGGTAAGTGCCATAATGAGAGCGGTGGCTCCCAAATGAGTTTGTATGTTTAAATCAGCCTCGCGGAATACGAGGAGTTTGGCGGCTTCGGACTGTCCGTCGCGAGCGGCAATATAGAGCGGAGTCCAGCCGTCGGGAGTGGGGATATTAATATCAAAATCTTGGTCTAATAAAAAATTGATAACGTCCTCGTTCCCGCCAGAAGCAGCGGCCTGTAAAGCGTTAAAATTCATTTCGCTGTATTGGCGGTCCTCGTCGTCAAAAAAGAGCGTATAAGCGGACGGGGCGCCCTCTTCCAGGGCTTCCTTTACGGACAGTAAATCCCCATAATAGGCGGCGGTTATCAAGGCTTCGCCCAGTTGTTCTTTGCGCGCGTGATGATAGCCCGCTGCCAGCCACACCACCAGAATAGTAATCAAGAGGATAACGAATTTCTTCATAATTTTATTGTAGCAAAAATATGTTGCCTGTACGGGGTCTATGAATAGGTTTCGGGATCTGCCGATTGGGTAGTTGTGTGTTTATAGAAATAAAGGTCATACGGGAAGGTTTGCCGGCGCGGAGCGTTCCTATATCTATTGTTGTCCTCTTTTAGAGTAACAACAGATCTAGGACTACGACTTTCCAGGATGACGACAAATGACAACAACAGATTGCCAAATATTC
The DNA here is from genome assembly GCF_021632165.1 of Candidatus Avelusimicrobium fimicolum. Lineage (NCBI taxonomy): Bacteria > Pseudomonadati > Elusimicrobiota > Elusimicrobia > Elusimicrobiales > Elusimicrobiaceae > Candidatus Avelusimicrobium > Candidatus Avelusimicrobium fimicolum. The sequence continues at coordinate 10,411 of NZ_JAJWTS010000024.1, read as the reverse complement.
CATAAAAAACCCCGGCCAAGTGATAAACTCGGCCGGGGTTTTTACATCTTTCCAAACTTATTTTACGACTTTTTCAGCGGGCTGGATGGCCGCGAGTTGTTTGTACAAGTCGCGTCTCCAAGCATACTCGGATTCAGCGCGTTTGATAAGTTCCTTCGCGAGTTCCGGGTTGTCGCGCATCAAGCCTTTGAAGCGGTTTTCGCCGCTCATATAGTCGGCCAACGGCAAGGTCGGCGCGCCTAACGGGCTATCCACGTGCAAGGGGTTCTTGCCTTCGTAGCGGGCTTCGGGGTTGAAGCGGTAGAGAATCCAGCGGCCGGCTTGTACGGCGCGTTTGGCTTCACCCATACCTTTGGACATATCAATCCCGTGAGCGATACAGTGGGAGTACGCAATTACGAGGGCCGGACCGTTGTAAGCATCGGCTTCCGCCAAGGCTTGGATGGTCTGGTTCATATTGGCACCCATAGCCACTTGGGCTACATAGATGTTACCGTAGGTCATCGCAATCATACCGAGGTCTTTCTTCGGCATTTGTTTGCCGCCCGCGGCGAACAAGGCTTTGGCACCCAACGGGGTGGCTTTGGACATCTGGCCGCCGGTGTTGGAATAGACTTCCGTATCCAGCACCAAGATTTTGATGTTCTTGCCACTGGCTAAAACGTGGTCCAACCCGCCGTAGCCGATATCATAGGCCCAACCGTCGCCGCCCAAAATCCAGACGGATTTTTTAACGAGGTAGTCAGCCAGGCTCAACAGGCGTTTGCAGGTTTCGCAGCCTTTTTCAGCGCCTTTGTTCAAAATATCTTTGAGTTCCACAATGCGTTTGCGTTGTTCTTCCACACCCGCATCAGTGCTTTGGTCGGCGTTGATAATCGCATCCACCAAGGCGGCGTGTTCTTTAAGTCCGCCTTCTTTGGCTTCGGTCAAAGCCGCTTTGGCATCGTGGTTGAGTTGGTCAAACGCCAAGCGCATACCCAAGCCAAATTCGGCGTTGTCTTCAAACAGGGAGTTAGACCAAGCCGGGCCTTTGCCGTCGTCTCGTTTGCAATAAGGCGTGGTGGGCAGGTTGCCGCTGTAAATAGAAGAGCAGCCCGTCGCGTTGGCTACGGCCAAGCGGTCGCCGAACAACTGCGTTAAGAGTTTTACATACGGGGTTTCACCGCAGCCCGCGCAAGCGCCGGAGAACTCAAACAAAGGTCTTCTCATTTGGGAACCTTTGACGGATTCTTTTTTGGTTTTTACATCGGCTTGTTTGAGGCCCAAGAAGAAAGCGTAGTTGTCAATTTCGTTGTCGCGAACTTCCAACTGGTGCACCATATTGAGGGCTTTCTTTTCCGGGTTTTCTTTGTTTTTGGCCGGGCAGTTAAATACGCAGGCGCCACAACCGGTGCAGTCTTCCACCGCTACTTGTACGGTGAATTTAAGACCGGCGAGGTCGGCTTTGCCGTCGGCAGATTTAAAAGTCTTGGGAGCGTTTTCCAAGGCTTTTCCGTCGTACGCTTTAATGCGGATAGCGGCGTGCGGGCAGACCAGGGAGCAGAAACCGCATTGGATACAAGTGTTGGGGTCCCATTGGGGTACCATAATAGCAATGTTGCGTTTTTCGTACTGGGTGGTACCGGTGGGATATACACCGCCTTCGGTCATAGCGGAGGTCGGCAATTCGTCGCCGCGGCCGGCAATCATTTCGCCCAAAACGTCTTTTACAAACGCAGGGGCGTCCGCCGGAACCGGGGCTTTGGTGTGCAATTTAGAGGTTACTTCGGCCGGATATTTTACTTCTTGCAAGCCCGCCAAGGCGGCATCCACGGCTTTGTAGTTCTTCTGCACCACTTCTTCGCCTTTTTTGGAATAGGTTTTCTTAATGGCTTCTTTAATGTCGGCGATGGCTTTTTCGGTCGGGATTACGCCCGCAATACCGAAGAAGGCCGTCTGCATAATGGTATTGGTGCGGCTGCCCATACCGGTAGCCAAGGCAATATCGGAAGCGTCAATGACGTACACTTTCAGTTTGCGGTCAATGATAATCTTCTGTACTTCGGCGGTTAAATGGTTCCATACTTCGCTGGCGTTGTAAGGCGAGTTGATAAGTACGGTGGCACCGTTTTTGGCTTTGCCGAGTACATCATATTTATCCAAGAAGTCAAACATATGCACGCCGATAAAGTCCGCAGATTGGATGAGGTAAGGCGCGCGGATATAGTTTTTGCCAAAGCGGATGTGGGACGTGGTCATAGACCCGGACTTTTTAGAGTCGTACACAAAGTAACCTTGGGCAAAGAAACCGTTAGCGCTGATGATTTTCATCGTGTTCTTGTTGGCACCTACGGTACCGTCGGAGCCTAAACCGTAGAACAAAGCGGCAAAAATATCATTGGCGGCTTTGCTTTCCAATTTGGTTTCGGGCAAGGATAAATTAGTCAAATCGTCTTTGATACCGACCGTGAACTCTTTTTTGGGTTCGTTGGCGGCCAGGTTATCAAACACGGCTTTAACGTGAGAGGGGGTAAAGTCTTTGGAACCGATACCGTAGCGGCCACCGATAATGAGCGGGGTAGCGGCAAATTTGGCTTTGGCTTCTTTGGTTAAGAAAGCGGCGCAAACATCTTGGAACAACGGTTCGCCCAAGGAACCGGGTTCTTTCGTGCGGTCCATAACGGCAATTCTCTTAACAGAGGCCGGGATGACTTTAATAAAATCTTCAATAGAGAAGGGGCGGAATAATTTAATTTTGAGTACGCCCACTTTTTCGCCTTTCATCGCTTCTACGGCGTTCTGCGCTACGTCCGCGCCGGAACCCATAATCACGACCAAGCGTTCCGCATCCGCATCACCGACGTATTGGAAGAGTTCGTAGTGGCGGCCGGTCAATTTTTCAAATTTAGCCATTTCTTCTTTTACAATACCGGGAACGGCATTATAAAATTTATTGACGGCTTCGCGGGCCTGGAAGTACACGTCCGGGTTGGCGGCGGTACCGCGCACGGTCGGGTGTTCCGGGTTTAAACCGCGGGACTTGTGTTCTTCCACGAGTTTGTCGTCAATCATTTCGTGCATTTGCTCTTTGGTAAGAGGTTCCACCATATTCAGTTCGTGGCTGGTGCGGAAACCGTCAAAGAAATGCACAAACGGCACGCGGGCTTTAAGCGTGGAGGCTTGGGAAATAAGCGCCATATCCATTGCTTCCTGCGGGTTGTCGGAGCAGAGCATAGCCCAACCGGTTTGGCGTACGGCCATTACGTCGGAGTGGTCGCCGAAGATAGACAAAGCCGTCGTGGCGATAGCGCGCGCAGACACGTGGAACACGGTCGGCGTGAGTTCGCCCGCGATTTTGTACATATTCGGGATCATCAAAAGTAAGCCCTGCGAAGCGGTAAAAGTGGTCGTCAGCGCGCCGGCGGTCAAGGAACCGTGTACGGCACCGGAGGCACCGCCTTCGGATTGGAGTTCGTTCACGGAAGGAACGTTGCCCCAAATGTTGGTTTCACCCTTGGCGCTTTTTGCGTCGCAGATTTCGCCCATCGTAGAAGACGGGGTAATCGGGTAAATAGCGATTACTTCGTTGGTAGCGTGGGCGACGTGGGATACTGCACCGTTGCCGTCCATAGCAACTAGTTTAGCCATAATAGAGAAGTCTCCTTTTGCTTAAATTAAAACGGTAAAACGCCGCTACTAAATGCGGCAGCCCGGAAGGTACTCCGGCCTATGTATATTGTATAACTTTGCAGGGGAGAGGTCAAACAACAATTTACCGCCCGGTAAATAAAAGAATTTTTACTTGTTTTGGATTTCAATTTTGGTTATACTATTAGGTAGATTTGACTTATAAGGAGAGAATATGAATAATAAGGGTTTTACGCTTATTGAACTGTTAGTAGTCGTGCTGATTATCGGCATTTTGTCCGCCGTTGCGCTTCCTCAGTATGAACGCTCTGTGGAAAAGGCCCGCACTGCCGAAGCGGTGGTAACGTCCAAGAATATTTTGGATGCGGCTTCTATTTACGCCACCACCTTCCGCACCTGCCCGGGTGCGCTTTCCGACCTGGACGTTAAAATTGCTAACAACAGCAAAAACTGGACCTACACCCTCGGCACTGCCGCAGGAAGCACCCGCAACTGCGAAGTGACGGTAACGTCCAAGGGTATGAGCAACAGTTATACGGGTGTACGCGGCTTTGTAAAGGTGCAGACTGCTGGTATGCCCGAAGTGGGCACTATGTACTGGCGCTGTCCGTCAGGCGATTGCGCAGACTTTTTTGATTTGATTAACGTGTCTCCCATTTCCAACGGCAGTTCGTATTACCGTTAATCGGTTGCACTTTTTTGTATCAAGCCCTCGGTTTTGCCAACCGGGGGTTTTTCATTTTATTATAACCCGTTTTGAACTCCGTTTCCCGGTTTGATATACTTATATATATGAATATCCAAAAATGGCTTTGTATGCACCGTACCGCCTGCGTAGTTTACGAAACATTGCGCTGGCTGAAACATAAAATTTTCTTTTTTCTTCACACCCATACGCCCGTATGGTATCAGTTTGATAAACCGCATACCTCGGCGGAATGCAAGGAAACTTTGCCTGCAAATAAGGAGTGGTACCGCATTTCCCGCCCGCTCTACCGCCACGAACACGTTTATTATCACTTGGGTAAGGCCTTGAAGGCTAATGCTAACGTCAAAGGGGTAGCACTGATTTTCTTTATGGGGATTGGCGATTATTTATACACTACGCCAATGCTTTCCGCGCTTAAAAAGGAGTATCCCCAATTACCCTTTTATGCGTATGTGGGCGGGCAGTTTGACCGCAATAATTCGCCCTTAGTTGGCAAATTACTGGCCGAAAATCCCCATTTTGAAAAGGTTTTTTATTTTGACGGATACCGGCATCCGTTCATTTGGAAAAATTACAATTACGAGGATGCCTTTAAAAATATTCCCGAAGGTTTTTTGGCTGTACCTGTGTACTACGATTACGGTTTGCACGTTGCGCACCGCGTGAAGAGTTTGTTTGAAACTTTTTCATTACCCGTACCCGAGGCTGTTCCCGCCCCTGTAATGTATTTCCCGGCAGAGCCTGCCCCGGTGGTGGCTGATTATTTGGACAAGGCACGCAAAGGCGCGCAAGGCAAAAAAGGGATTATTTTCTTGCAGTTGGATTCACGCGGCTCAAACTATGTTTATCCGCATATGCAGGCGCTTGCCAAGGGACTTATTAAAGAGGGGTACTTTGTGATGAGTGTTACCAAAGGCGGCCCCGTGGAAAACCCGGACTATTTGGAAATTGATATCAAAAAACTTTCCATTAACCAAACGTGGCATTTGCTTTCCCTTTTAAAAGGTGAATTTCCGCTGTATGTGATTGCCGTCAACTCCGTTTTTTGGGCGGCTTCGGCGGGCCTGCATTTACCTAACTTGGGCTTGCAGCATTGGATAGATAAAAAGGTACACAATCTGTGGTATCCCAATATTGAGGTGGTAACCGATTACATTTATCCGCTTCTTCCGCGCGAAAAGCAGATTTTTGCCCCGGCGGAAAGTTATACCCCGCATAACAAAAAAATTATTGATTACAAACCCGAATGGGTGATAAAGTGGTTCAAAGAGAAATTTGAAAAATAGGCGGAAAGTTTACTTTTTCGCCGGAAAAAGTAACCAAAAAATCTCTGCCAAAGCGTTATAAAAACAGGCTTGCACGGATATTTTGATAACCCGCCCTAAGGGGTTCAAAAAATATTTTTTCGTACAAGCCGTTTTTATGGGCAATGCACGGGTGGCACGTTAGAGGTGCCGGGATATCGTTGTTATTGTTGTCATTCCCGAGTGTTAGCCGGCACGGAGCGTTCCAGTATCTACTCCTTATTTAATAACAACAGATCCTGGACTACGGCTTTCCAGGATGACGACAACGACAATGCAAAAGATAAACAACCCAAGCACCTATCAATAGACCCCGTACAGAAACACTACGGGGTGCTGCGGTCGGAAATACCCTAGACAGGGATAGATTCTTTTTGTTAAAATAAGAAACCCCTGTGTTTGGGGTAATATAATAGGAGGGGTTATGAAGAAAGGTTTTACCTTAATTGAATTGTTAGTAGTAGTTCTAATTATTGGTATTTTGTCTTCTGTGGCATTGCCGCAATATACCAAAGCGGTAGAAAAATCGCGTTTTACGGAGGTTCAAAGCGTTTGGCATCATATTGAACAAAATGCGCGTTTAGCTTTTTTGGCGGAAAGTCTCTCGTCTCCAGAAGATAAAAGTATCTGTAATGAATGGTATCGGGAAATGGGATTAACGCCTAAAGCTGGTTCAACTGATATGTTTGAAAGTAAAAATTTCTTGTATTACAATATGGATTGTAGTTCTATTGATATTGCTATGACTGTTTCGCGTGGAGGAACAAATCCCTTTCCAGACAGTAATTCCCAATACGGTGTAGATTTTAGAATCTATAAAGATGGTGCAGTTAGCAAAGACTGTGGGGATTTTCAAATGAAAGGTATTTGCAAATCATTAGGGTTTTAATAAACTTAAAAACGCCCTAGGCGATAAAACCTAGGGCGTTTTTCGTTATTCCTTAAATTCGTTGTAACTGACCTTCTTTTCAAAGGCTTCACGCGGGCGCGCGTCGGGTGTTTCGGCGGGATAGCCCATTGCAATTAAATGCTCAATTTTTTTGCCTTTGGGCAGTTTAAAGAATTTTTCCGCTTTGTCCGAATTTAACCACCCAATCCAGCAGGTGCCAAGCCCCAGGTCCCACGCGCGCAAAACTAATTGCTCGCCGGAAATGCCTTGATCCACCAAATAAAATTCCGTCCGGCGGAAGAAATTACCGATACGGCTGGTAAAGGACCCCTTGTCCGATACGGCGGCAATCAAAATGGGAGCCTTTTCGGCCCATTTGCTCATTGCATATACACCGCTAAATGCTTCTTTGCAAAAGGCTTCTTTTACTTTCGGGTCGTCAATTACAATATAGTGCCACGGCTGGGAATTGCAGGCGGACGGCGCCAGACGGGCGGCTTCCAAGCACTCGTTTATTTTTTCCCGTTCTACGGGCTTATCCAAATATTTGCGCACGCTGCGGCGCGTTTGAATGGCTTGCAATACTTCCATAAAATATACCCCTGTAAATAAGATACAAATATCTTACCAAATTGGAGTCCGGTTTTTATAAAATAAGAATATGCAATTTACAAAATATACAGGTTTGGGAAACGATTTCGTCCTGCTGGACGGAGCGGCCGCGGCGGAATTGAAAAATCCGTCTGCGCTTGCTAAAACTATTTGCAACCGCCGCTTTGGCGTTGGGGCGGACGGACTTGTTTTGCTCTTGCCGTCAGCCAAGGCCGATGTTACAATGCGCATTTTTAACAGCGACGGCAGCGAGGCCGAAATGTGCGGCAACGCTTCACGCTGTGTGGCTTTGCATCTTTTCCGTCGGAAAACGGTAAATAAAAAACATATTTCGTTAGATACCTTGGCGGGCATTATCCGCACGGAAATTATCAACGACGCCCGCGGACTTGTGCAGGTGGATATGGGCGTTGCGCGCCTTGCGAAAGGGGAAATCCCTATGGCGGGAAACCCGGCGGAAACAGCCGTCAATTTTCCGCTTTCTGCCGCGGGGCAAACCTTTCACGGAACGGCCGTTTCTATGGGAAATCCGCATTTGGTTATTTTTACGCCGGATATTAACAAGGTTCCTCTTTCTGTTTGGGGGCCGCAATTGGAAACGCACCCGCTTTTTCCGCGTAAAACAAATGTGGAGTTTGTGCAGGTGTTAGATGATAAAACCGTGCGGATGCGCGTATGGGAGCGCGGTGCGGGCATTACGCAGGCTTGCGGAACCGGCTCTTGTGCTGCGGCGGTGGCGTGTGTATTAAACCATAAAACAGAAAAAAATATAACCGTTAAATTGGACGGCGGCGACCTGTTTATAGAGTGGCCGGAGCAAAAAAATATTTTTATGACGGGGCTTGCCCAAGCGGTTTTTTCGGGCGAATATGGGGGGGAATAATGGCGCAATTAAACGAAAATTATTTAAAATTACAGGGCAGTTATCTTTTTTCTACCATTGCCAAGCGCGTGGCTGCTTTTAAGGAGCAAAACCCGGGCAAAAGCGTGATTAGTTTAGGCATTGGGGACGTTTCGCGCCCGCTGGTTCCGGCGGTGGTGGAAGCGTTAAAAAAAGCGTGCGACGAAATGGGAAATATAAACACCTTTCGCGGATACGGCCCTGAACAGGGCTATGCGTTTTTGCGCGAAGCCATTTTACAGCACGATTATTTATCGCGCGGTATAAAATTATCCGCCGACGAAATTTTTGTCAGCGACGGCGCCAAAAGTGATGTGGCGAACTTCCAGGAACTCTTTTCCCCGTTGGAAACGGTCGCCCTGCAAAACCCGGTGTATCCCGTGTACTTGGATACCAACGTAATGGCCGGCAGAACGGAAGAATTTTCAAACGGACGTTACGGCGGGGTGGTTTATTTGCCGTGTACCGAGGAAAATAATTTTACGCCGGCCTTGCCCGATAAGCCCGCTGATTTGGTTTATTTGTGTTCACCCAATAACCCCACGGGAACCGCTATGACGCGTGCGGAGTTAAAAAAATGGGTAGATTGGGCGGTTGAAAACCATAGCATTATTTTATATGACTCCGCTTACGAGGCATATATCACACAGGCAGATGTGCCGCACTCCATTTACGAAATTCCGGGGGCGGAAAAAGTAGCGGTAGAGTTCCGTTCGTTCTCCAAAACGGCGGGTTTTACCGGTACGCGCTGTGCTTATACGGTGGTGCATAAGGGGGTGGAAATCTTTGACGCAAACGGCTCCGCACATCCGCTTAATGCGTTGTGGCTGCGCCGGCAGACAACCAAATTTAACGGCGTGCCGTATATTGTCCAGCGTGGGGCGGAGGCCGTTTTTTCGCCCGACGGACAAGCGCAGATTAAAGAGGTTATTTCCGATTATCAGGCTAATGCGCGCGTGATTTTAAATGCCCTAAAAGGTGCGGGCATACAAGCCTTCGGCGGGATAAATGCGCCGTATATTTGGCTAAAAACCCCAAATGGGCTGGATAGTTGGACCTTTTTTGATAAACTCTTGCAGGAAGCGCAGGTGGTGGGCACCCCGGGAGTCGGGTTCGGTTCGTGCGGAGAGGGCTACTTCCGCTTGACGGCTTTTAACACACCGGAACTGACGAAACAGGCCGCTGAGCGCGTAAGTGCGCTTAAATTTTAGTAAAATTTGTTAAAATCATTAGGGAGGATTTATGAATAAAATTTCTAATTCTGGTTTTACACTAATTGAATTGCTGACGGTGGTTTTGATTATCGGTGTATTGACGTCCATAGCATTGCCGCAGTACACGCGCTCTATTGAGCGCGCCCGTGCCACGGAAGCGATGGCCGGCATTAAGGCCCTTAATGACGCGGTTTATGCCTACGCCGCCGGACGTTCGGGCGATAACGCTTGCCCGGTTTCGTTTAAAAAATTGGCGATTGCCTACCCCGGCACAATGAGCGCGGACGGAAGCAAAATCACGACAAAGGCTTTTGAATTTGTGATAAACTCCGCCACTAACGCCAATATCCCCGGCACCGACTGCAACGGCGTAACCGCCAAACGCTTGGGCGGCAACAAGTACGACTATGTACTGTGGAACCCGTACATCAGCGGAACGTCGGGCAAGGGGGCTTCACTCGCCTGCACGAGCAACCAAGCCAAGAGTATTGCTATTTGCCAATCGCTTGACCTGTATACTGCCGGCCGCAAGCCGTATTAATTTAGCAGTTGGATATTTTATATAGTTGTTTTTTGTAACGCCCGCCGCTTGAACCCGGCGGGTTTTTTTGTTTGTCCTTTTGGGAAACTGTTGTCTTTAACGGCAACTACCCAAGATGTAGGTCCTGAAACAAGTTCAGGACGATGTTCCTTGTTTTATTGTTTTTCGTGTCCGTCATTGCCGCGTGGCCTTGTTTTTTTGTCGTCATCCTGGAAAGTTGTAGTCCAGGATCTGTCGTTACTCTAAAAGAGGACAACAACAGATACCGGAACGCTCCGCACCGGCAAACCTTCCGGTATGACCTTTTAGATAACAACCCATAAGGTAGATCCTGAAACCTATCAATAGACCCCGTACAGAAACACTACGGGGTGCCGCCTAGCGGTATGGGCGGCAATTCAGGATGACTTTATGTTTATAACGGCCTTGTTTTATTTATGGGTGTTGTTTTGTTGGTTGCTACCTTGCTAAAACAATGTTGCCCAATAAATCAAAAAGGCGCGGATAATCTGCCGCCTGCAAGGCTCGGCGCGTAGTGTTTTTTAAAGGGTTGTTTTTATTTTTTTTTTTGTTAAAATTTTGAAAATTAAGGCCGGATATACCCGGATGTATCC
>NZ_JAJWTS010000031.1:0-2678 GCF_021632165.1 Candidatus Avelusimicrobium fimicolum | reverse complement strand
CGGAAAAAATGTGCGTGATTGGCTGTATGTGTTGGATCATTGCAAGGGAATTGCCTTGGTGTGGCAACAGGGCAAAGCGGGCGAGACGTACAACATTGGTGGCCGCAATGAGCGTAATAACCTGCAAATTGTACATACTATTTGCACCCTGTTGGATGAGTTGCACCCCGCGAAGGATGGAAGGCCCTATGCACATTTAATCAGTTTTGTAAAAGACCGCGCCGGGCACGACCGCCGCTACGCCATTGACGCTACCAAACTGGAAACGCAGTTAGGGTGGAAGGCACAAGAGACCTTTGAGACCGGTATCAAAAAGACCGTTCAGTGGTATTTGGGGAAGATCTAATTATGTGTAAAATTTTTGTTACCAAACCTTACTTGCCACCACAAGATGAATATACCGCCCAGGTAGAAAAGATCTTTCAGGCCTGTCAATTGACGAACCAAGGTCCTCGCCTAAGAGAATTAGAAGAGAAAATACAATCTTTCTTAAAAGTTCCGCATTTTCAATATGTTACCAACGGAACTATTGCCCTTCAATTGGCTTTAGAGGCCTTAGATATTAGAGAAGGGGAAATAATTACCACTCCGTTTAGTTATGTAGCCACGACATCTTCTATTCTGTGGCAGCGGTGTAAACCCATTTTTGTGGATATAGAACCCCACAATTTTACCATAGACGTTTCAAAAATAGAGGCCGCTATTACGTCCAAAACGCGTGCAATTATGCCAGTGCATGTTTTTGGATATGCATGCGATACGGAACAAATAGAGAATATTGCCAGAAAATATGGTTTGAAAGTAGTATATGATGCTGCCCACGCCTTTGCCTCTGTTTATAAAGGACGATCTTTGTGTGGCTATGGAGATGTATCCACTCTGTCTTTTCATGCCACTAAATTGTACCACACGGTGGAAGGCGGGGCCTGTATTGTGCGTGATGAATTCGTAAATACAAAGTTAGATTTAATCAAGCGCTTTGGTCATAACGGAAACACGCATTTGTGCTTAGGAATAAATGGGAAACAGTCAGAGTTTCATGCGGCTATGGGATTGGCTATATGGCCGCATTTAACCGAAATTGTACAAGCCCGTAAACGCATCTCAGCCGAATATGATGAACTACTGGCCGGGGCAATAGGTCGTCCAATGGAGCAAAAAGATTTGCTATATAATTATGCTTATTATCCCGTGTTATTTAAGAATGAAGCGCAACTTCTGCGTGTTTTTGCTGCATTAGAAAAAGAGGATATTTACCCGCGTCGTTATTTTTACCCATCCTTAAATAGATTGCCTTATTTGCAGGAGAAACAGCATTGTCCCGTATCGGAAGATATCTGCTCTCGCATTGCTTGTTTGCCTCTATATCCGGCCCTTGCAATTACTGATGTTAGACGTATTGCCCATATAATATTGGAGAATTTATAAATTATGAAAGTCGGTATAATGCAGCCTTATTTTTTCCCTTATATTGGATATTTTTCTTTGATTAAATATACGGATAAGTTTATTCTGTTTGATCCAGTACAATTTATTAAACATGGTTGGATTGAACGAAATAGAATCTTAAAACAAGGCGGCGGGTGGATGTATATTGCGGTGCCTTTGGAAAAACATCCCCGGGAAACCCTTATTAAAGATATTCAAATACGGGAAGAACCATGGAAGGAAAAAATTTTTTCGCAACTGACTTCATATAAAAAAAGAGCTCCATATTATAAGGAAACATTGGAAGTTATAACAAAAGCATTAGATATTCAAACAAAGAGTATTACACATTTGAATCATAAGATATTAAAAGTAGTGTGTGAATACTTGGACATTCCGTTTGAAAGTTATATTTTCAGTGAAATGAATTTGATTATAGAACAGCCGCACGCGCCCGATGAATGGGCCTTAAATATTTGCAAATCTCTTGGAAATGTGGATGAATACGTCAACCCGCCAGGCGGACTGAATTTTTTTAATCGAGATAAGTATGAAAAAGCAGGCATTAAGTTGCTTTTTCAACAACCCATTTTGACACCGTATTCCCAATGCCAACCTTTTGCCTTTGAGGAAGGCTTGTCTATATTGGATGTGATGATGTTTAACTCCAAAGAGCAAATTAATAAAATGCTGGATAATTATACTTTGTTATGATTACAAAAGAAGCGAAAAATATCAAAAATGCTCAGTTCCATCGGGTTTATTTCAATTCGGCCCGGGCAGCTTTTCTGTCATTATTAAACGCGGTTTGTGCTGATTGCAAAGATACCATTTTAATGCCCGCATATATTGGGCAATCCGTTAAGGAGGGCAGCGGAGTGTTTGACCCTGTCCGTACATTGCGGATTCCTTATCAATTCTATAATTTGCAAGAAAATTTGCAAATAGATATGGAGGATTTTATCAAAAAAATACAAAATCCTCACATTCGGGCAGTGTTTTTAATCCATTATTTCGGATTTCCACAAGAAAATGTTGTGTCCATCAAAAAAATATGCCAGCAGAAAGGTATTTTACTGATAGAAGATTGTGCACACTCTTTATATTCCTGTTTAAATGGACGACCTATTGGGAAGTTCGGTGATTTTGCCTTGTTTTCTATTCATAAATTTTTACCGAGTAACGCTGGCGGTTTTTTATTATTAAATAATAAAATTTCTGTGGAGGCTTCGCATCCTATTGCGTTGGAG
>NZ_JAJWTS010000010.1:0-57917 GCF_021632165.1 Candidatus Avelusimicrobium fimicolum | reverse complement strand
AATATAATATTAATTATAACAAATAACACTGAAACAAAACACGTTTCTTTATTATTGTTACGGATTTTCTAACCGGCGGTTGCCCGCATAAGGGCAAAACCGCTACAATTAAGAGTGTATTATTTTAATATGAAAAAAACAAAATTACTTTTGGTTACGGCTTTGCTTTTAACCGCGACGGGAGCGTTTTCTATGGCAGATATGTTTAATAAAGACGGTGTTTTACATTTTAATTACCAGGCGCAGGACTTGGCCCCGGCAGAGGCCGAAGCGCGCGTGAAACTGGAAAAAGATTTAGCCGCTTTAATTGCTATCCCGCAAGCGGAACGCACCTTTGAAAATACCATTATGGGCTACGAGCGCGCTTTTGACAATTACGGCAACGCCTTGGGGATGAGCGGATTTTTGTCTTATGTCTCCACGGATAAAAAATTCCGCGATGCCGCCAACGATTTACAAATGCAAATCAGCCAATATATGGTGGACGTAGCCACCCGGCGCGACGTCTATAAAGCCATACGCGAATATACCGATACCAACCCACGGTTGGACCCGGTGCAGGCAAAACTTGTTAAAGAAATGCTGATCGGGTTTAAAAACAGCGGTATGGATTTAAATGATGCGGATTTGGAAAAATTTAAGGCCTTAAATAAAGAAAAAGCCGAGTACATCATTAAGTTTGATAAAAATATCCAAGAGTACAAAGACCCCTTGGCCGTTACGCAAGAACAGTTACGGGGATTAGGCGAGGATTATATTCAAAAACTATCCAAAACAGATGACGGAAAATACTTGGTTACATTAGATTACCCCGACTATGTACCTTTTATGCAAAATGCCGATGACGAACAAGCCCGCAAAGAATTGGAATTTAAATTCAACCGCCGCGGCGGACAGGAAAATGTGGAACTGCTGGAAAAAACTCTTACCTTGCGCCGCGAAATTGCCCGCTTGCTCGGTTATAAAAATCACGCCGAACTACGGTTAGAGGACCGTATGGCCAAAAACCCCAAAACAGTAATGGCCTTTTTAAAAGATTTGCAAAAGAAATTAAAACCTCTTGGCAAAAAAGAAGATAAAGAAATGATTGCCTACAAAAATTCCAAAACAGGCAAAAACAGCCGCACGCTTTACTCGTGGGAGAGCGGCTATTGGAGCAATAAATTCCGCAAGGAAAATTTGGAACTGGACAGCGAAAAAATCAAAGAATATTTCCCGTCCCAAGTAGTGATTGACGGTATGCTTGATTTATTTGGCGGTGTTTTTGGCATTACCTTTGAACCGGTGGATATTCCCGTATGGCACCCGGACGTAAAGGCCTTTAAAATTAAAGACAAAGCCTCGGGTGAACTGGTGGCCTACTTTTATATGGACCTTTATCCGCGTGAAGGCAAATACAAACACGCGGCCTGCTTTGGCTTGGTAGAGGGGGAGGAAAAGCAGGACGGCACTTACCAAATTCCGTTCGTGGCGATAGTAGCCAATTTAAATAAACCCTCCGGCGATACGCCTTCTTTATTAAAACACGGTGAAGTGGAAACTTTATTCCACGAGTTTGGGCACGTCTTACATAATGCCTTAACCAAAGCCAAATATTCCGCCTTTTCGGGTACCAGCGTCAGTTGGGACTTTGTAGAAGCCCCCAGCCAAATGTTGGAACGCTGGGCGTGGGATCCGCAGGTGCTTAAAAAAATCAGCAAACACTATAAAACAGGCGAAGCCTTGCCGGATGATTTAATCAAACGGATGATTGCGGCCAAGAATTTCGGCGCGGGCGGAATGTACTTGCGGCAAGACTTTTTTGCCCAGTACGATATGACGCTCCATACGGCGGATACGACGCCAGACACCACCAAACTGTATTTTGAACTAACCAAAAAAATTCGCGGGCTTCCGCTTACAAAAGGCACAATTCCGCAGGCTTCTTTCGGTCATATTATGGGCGGTTATGATGCCGGATATTATGGTTATTTGTGGTCGGAAGTGATTGCCGAGGATTTCTTCGGTGAGTTTAAAAAGAACGGCATTTTTAACCCGGAAACGGGCTTGAAATTCCGCCGTGAAATTTTGGAGAAAGGCGGTACGCTGGACGAAGAAAAAATGGTAGAAAACTTTTTAGGCCGTCCGGCTGACAATAAACCGTTCTTAAAATCTATTGGGTTGGAGAATTTATGAGCGCGGTAATCGGTATTGATGTAGGTGGCTCCACCACTAAAATTGTGGGCTACACGGACGGCGGAAAATTAATTTCCGTTTTAAAAGTAGAAGCGGCCGACCCGTTGACCTCGGCTTACGGCGCGTTGGGTAAATTTATTAACGAAAATAATTTAACGCTGCCGGAAGTAAAGCAAATTATTTTAACGGGTGTCGGCTCCTCCTTGTTTAAAAAAGAGGTGTACGGTATACCCACTTCCAAAGTGGACGAATTTGAAGCCATTGGCCTGGGCGGGCTTGCGCTGTCCGGCAAAAAGGAAGGGCTGATTGTCAGTATGGGCACCGGAACGGCCTTTGTCCGCGCCGGGAAAGACGGCATCCGCCATATCGGCGGCTCAGGTGTGGGCGGCGGCACGGTGCTGGGTTTGTGCAGTAAACTGTGCGGGGCCACCTCGTTTAAAACGGTGGTGGAAATGGCTGCCGGCGGCTCTTTACAGCGGGTAGATTTAAACATCGGCGACATCAGCAAGGGAATAATCCCCACCTTGTCTGCCGATACAACAGCCTCCAATTTTGGCAAAATGGAAGACGGGGCCAGCCATAATGACTTGGCTCTCGGTATTTTAAATATGGCTTTTCAAACTATTGGGATGATGGCTGTTTTTGCCTGCCGCAACGATAGCGTGAAAGACGTAGTTTTAACAGGGACCTTAACCTTGGTTCCGTGCGCAAAAAAAGTATTTAATGCGTTGCACAAAATGCACGGCGTAAACTTTATTATTCCCCAAAATGCCATTTATGCTACGGCAACAGGGGCGGCTCTTTCGTATCTTTATAAAAACGGGAAAAAGGATGACGGCAAATAAAAATTCGTACAAAAAATCCAGTTTTGGCCCGGCCTTTTTATTTTTAGAAAAAGCCCGCAGAACAGCCTTGGCCGATTATTACGAATTTTGCCGCTTAATGGACGATATCGCGGACGAACCTGATGTAAAAAATCCGAAAGGGGAACTTTCCTTTTGGAAGGAAGAAGTGTCGCGTATGTATGAAGGAACACCTGTTACAGATTTGGGCCGCCGTTTACAAAAGGATGTCCGCTCCTTTGGTATGTTGCCGGACCGTTTTTTACTTTTAATAGAAGGAATGCAAGCCGATTTAGCGGGCCGTACCTATCAGACCGAACAAGAGTTGGAGTGGTATTTGCTGCGTGTGGCCGTGATTGTGGGGCGCGCTACGTTGGACATTTTGGGCGTAAAGGGCCAGCAGGCCGACCAATTATCCTGGGAATTGGGCAGTGCGGTGCAAATTACCAATATCATCCGCGACGTGGCCGACGATAAAAAACTGGGCCGCGTGTATCTTCCGGCGGAATTGCTTGCCAAATATGGCTTGACGCGCGAGGCTGTTTTGCAGGAAGAAATGCCTCCCAAATTGGCTGGGGTTTTGCGTGAGTTGTCTGCCCGGGCCGAAAAGCATTACCAAAAGGCTTTTAGTTTAATGGGTCTGTTCCCGCGCCTAAAAATGCTGCCGTGTAAAGTAATGGGGTATGTATATTTAAAAAATCTTGCTAAAATAAGAAAAGAAGGTTTTTTAGCAGCGGTTCCGGTGAAATTAACCAAGGGCGAAAAATTACGAAGCGTATTTTATGCATTATTCAAAACTATTTTCTAACGGTATTTTAATTGCTTGTTTGCTTACTCCGGTCTCCTCGTTTGCGGCGGATAAAGTGTCTGCTTGTGTGGAGAGCGGCAAAACGCTTTATGCCGCAAAAAATTATACCAAGGCCAAAGAAACCTTTACACGTTGTGTGAAAATGGATGCTTCTAATGTGGATGCTCTGTTGTCTTTGGCGGGAGTGCTTTTAACGCAGGACGATTTGAACGGAGCCGAAAAATATTTTAACGAAGCGTTAAAATATATGAAGCGTAATTCCCCGTATTGGTCTTATGTCTATTCTATGTTGGGGGATATTTCGCTCAAACGCCAGCAGAACGACCAGGCCCTTAAAATGTATTCTAAATCGTTGGAATATAATGCCGCTAATGTAAATTCCTTGGTCGGAAAAGGTGTTATTGTGGAGTATCAGGGCGACAAACAGGGCGCGGCGGAATATTACCGCTCGGCGATTGCCGTGGAGCCGATGAACTTAATCGCGCGGAAGCGGCTGGTGAATTTGGAGCCGGACTATTTAACCGACGAGGAAATACTGGAAGCCCTCAAACAACGCTATGCCGTCAAGCCGGAAACGGCCGAACTGACGGATGCGGACAGGGAATTATTTGCCGCAATTCACCGCGACGAACAACGCCAAGGCGTAACGTATTTAAAAAACAAATATCCCAAAATGCCGGGCGAGTATGTGGTAACGCTTAATAAAGGAACGGGTTTTGAGCGGGAAATTTTAACGCTGGACGGCTACAAAGCGCTTGAAAAAAGTATCGGGCAAGACGCGTTTAATGTATTCAACCGCGCGGGTGTAGCGGTGCGGGATATTTATAGCCTGCGCGATATGAAAGGCAACAAAATCTACACGCCCGAAAGCACCTTAACCGACAGCGGTTTTTATGTTTATACCGAAGCCTTAAAAAACCGTAAACGCTTTTTGCTCCCCAGCGAATCCGTCCCGCCGACCCCGGCCTTTTTGGCCCAGTTGGAACAGCGGCAAGAGGACTTGAAAAAGGCGGGCTATATTGAAATTTCCCGCTCCGAAGTAAAAATGCTGGAAAACCAAACCTTGTGTTCCGAGGATACTTTGCGCAAAAATTTGGGATTGTATGTTTTAAATATGTCCAAAAACGAGCGCCGCTATTTTGTCCAAGCCCGCACGTCGGACGATAAGGCGGGGGTATCTTACTATTATGTAATGTCCTCACGCAAGAAACGCAACCCCAAAGTAAAAGTTCCCTCCAACGCATTGGTGGAAACTTACGCTCTTTATGGCTACACGCTATGCGCGAGCGACGGCGAACTTATCCAATAAAAGCAGATTTGTTGACATGAAAATCCCCCGGGACTACGCGCCCGGGGGTACTTTTATATATTAAAACCCCGGGGAAATTGTAAAAAATTCCCCGGGGTTAAAGTCTTATATTTTGCCACAGAATCCGCGCGCATAAGGCGGGCTACTGGCTAATACTTACAAGTTATCTGCCGCGCAACGATTACAGTTCGTTTTGGGCGAGGACTTCTTGCAAGGTTTTGGCAGATTTTTGCAGGTCGGCCGCTTCTTGTTCGTTGATTTCAAACGGGACGTGTGTCTCTACACCGTTTCTGCCCACGATAGCCGGCATACTCAGCGCAATACCCGAAATGCCGTATTGGCCTTTCATTAAAGAAGAAATCGGCAAGATAGATTTCTCGTCGCGCACGATGGCTTCGCAAATGCGGCGCACGGCCATAGCAATACCGTAATAAGTGGCGCGTTTGCGTTTGATAATTTCGTACGCGCTATTTTTTACCTCATCAGCGATACGCTTCATTGCTTCCTCGTGCTTGAAGAAACCGCGCATTTCGCAGAATTTGTTTAATTTAATGCCGGACACGTTGGCGCAACTCCAAGCGGCAATTTCGCTGTCGCCGTGTTCGCCGATAATAAATGCGTGTACGCTGCGGCTGTCCACGTCCAAATGTTGGCCCAAGTTGTATTTCAGGCGCGCCGTATCCAACACGGTTCCGGAACCGAATACACGGTTGGCCGGGAAGCCGCTTAATTTAATGGCGACGGTAGTCAAAATATCCACCGGGTTGGCTATGATAAGCAAAATGCCTTTGTAATCAATTTTTTTGATTTCCGGGATAATAGACTTAAAGATAGCAATATTCTTTTTGACAAGGTCCAAGCGGGTTTCGCCAGGTTTTTGGTTGGCTCCCGCCGTAATAATGATAAGGCCGGCATCTTTTAAATCGCTATAATTACCGGCATAGATTTTCATCGGTTTGGCAAACGGCAGGCCGTGGCTGATATCCAGGGCTTCGCCTTCGGCGCGGGCTTTATCGGCATCAATAAGTACCATTTCGGTAAACATACCGCTCTGCATCAAACTAAAAGCGGAGGACGAGCCGACAAATCCGCAGCCAATAATGCCAACTTTGCTAAAATTGATATAATTTGTTTCCATACTTTTACTTCCCCCTTGGGGCTTTTGCCCCGCTGCTATTACTATACAAAATCTGTCTCTCTTATGGCACCATTAAAAAGAATTACTACTTAAAACTCCACGCGTTGCCCATAGTGTTTTCAATAAATTCCAGCAGCCCTTTGTGGAGTAAAATCCGCTTATTGGTGCGGATACGGTGCACTTTGTCCGGGTGTTCCTTGGAGGGAACCTCCAAATATATTACGGTGGTTCCGCGCGTCATATCCAAATAAGTACGCAACTTTTGCAGATTATTTTTGGAATAGTTTGCCGGAATATGGATGGTAAATTCCTTGGCGATATTGGAAATCAAATCCGTTACGCTGCTGACGCCCTTTAAGTTAAGTTCAATGCGTGCGCTGTCCTCGTCCACCTTAATATCGCCCATAAAGTTCAAAATGGCATTAGGCGCCAATTTGTGCGACATTCCCTCATAGGCCGACGCAAACGCATTAACCAAAATAGAGCCGGTACAGTCCTCAATCATCATTTGCGCCCACTCTTTCTTTTGTTTATTTTGACGTTTTTTAAAGAGTGTAATAATGCCTACAATGTTAAGCCGTCCCGCGGCGCGTCCTTCCAGAATATCAATAATCGGTGTACAGCGCAGTTGCTTTAAATAGTTTTGGTATTTAGCAATAGGATGCCCGCTGAAATAAAGGCCCAACACCTCTTTTTCATACGCGAGTAACTCGCTTTGTGTGAGCGGTTCTGCTTTAACGGCCGGCTTTTTCTTTACGCTTAACACGGCCGAAAAATCGTCGCCAAACAGGTTGCCCGCATCTTTTTCTTTTTCTTTGGCTACCAGGTGGGCGGTATCCACGGCATTGTCAATATTGGCTAACAGCGTGGCGCGGACGGCTTTGGGGTCCTCTCCCGGCATCATAGAGTCCAATGCCCCGGCCTTGGTTAAACTTTCAATTGTTTTCTTGTTGGCTTGGAACAGGTCAATACGGCTGCATAAATCTTCCAACGATTTATAAGGCCCGTCCTTTTTGCGTTCGCTGACGATAGAAAGACACGCTTCTTCCCCTGCGTTTTTAATGGCTTCCAAGGCGTAGCGGATGTATTCTTTGCCGTCAATTTCTTCAACGGAAAATTCCGGCTCGGATTTATTTACGTCCGGCGGAAGGGTGGAAAAACCCATTTTTTTGGCTTCTTCCAAATAGGTAACAATTTTGTTTTCTTTATCGTCGGAACCGATAGCGTTGTGCCCGATTTCGTTAGTCAGGGCCGCACACATAAATTCAATGGGATAGTTGGCTTTTAAATAGGCGGTTTGATACGAGACCAAACCATATGCAAACGAGTGGGATTTGTTAAAACCGTAGCCTGCAAAAGCCTTCATTTGTTCGTAAATATGCGTAGCGATTTTTTCGGAAATGTTATTCTTTTTACAACCCTCTACAAATTTCTTGCCGAACTTTTCCATTACGTCTAATTTCTTTTTACCCATAGCCTTACGCAAAGTATCAGCCTCGCCGGGGGTAAAGCCGCCCAATGTTTTGGAAATTTGCATAATCTGCTCCTGATACACCATACAACCGTAGGTGTCTTTCAGGGTTTCTTCCAACATAGGCGTTTCATAGACGATTTTTTCTTGTCCGTTTTTGCGGCGCACGAACATATCCATCATACCTGATTCCATCGGCCCGGGGCGGTAGAGCGCTACCAAGGCGGACACGTCGCTAAATTGGGTCGGCTGCAACTTTTTAATCAGGTCGCGCATACCGCCGCTTTCCAACTGGAAAATGCCCAGCGTTTTGCACGCGCAAAGCATTTCGTAGGTTTTTTTATCATCCAACGGAATTTTATTAATATCAAAATTGGGGTCGTGGCGGGCGCGAATCATTTTTTCGGCATTATCAATGACCGTTAAAGTACGCAAACCCAAAAAGTCCATTTTAAGTAACCCTAAATTGGAACACGGCTCCCCTTCAAACTGCGTAGTAATAGAATCACGCGCCCCGCGTGCCAAGGGAACATATTCGGATACTGCATCCTTAGTAATCAGTACCCCTGCGGCGTGAATGCCCGTATGGCGTTTTAATCCTTCAATTTTGCGGGCCATTTCAAAGAGTTTTTTGCTCTGCGGGTTGCGGTCAATTTCGTTTTTAAGTTCGTTGATTTCCAACGCCTTTTCCAATGTCATTTTAGGGTCATTGGGAATCATTTTGGCAATACGGTTGGATTCGGCTACCGGAATTTCCATCGCGCGGGCCACATCTTTTAAGGCCAGTTTGGCTTTCATTGTTCCAAAGGTGATAATTTGAGAAACTTTATCGTGTCCGTATTTGCCGCGCACATAGTCAATTACGCGTTCGCGCCCCGCGTCGGACATATCAATATCCAAGTCGGGCATACTTACACGGTCCGGGTTCAAAAAGCGTTCAAACAGCAGTTTGTTGACAATGGGGTCCACGCGCGTAATATCCATACTGTACGCAACCAAAGACCCGGCGCCGGAACCGCGCCCCGGCCCTATCGGGATTCCGTTTGCGCGTGCCCAGTTAATAAAGTCCTGTACAATAAGGAAGTAGCAGTCAAAGCCCATTGTAATAATAACATTGAATTCAAACTCCAACTGTTTCCAATAATGCTCCGGCACGTTGCCGTTCATTTTTTTGATAAGCCCTTTGCGGCAAATATCTTTAAAATATTCGGCGGAGTTGGGAAACTCTTTGGGAATATCAAAATTCGGCAAAATAAATCCGTGCTTTGGAAATTCCAAATTGCATTTTTCGGCAATTTCCAACGTATTGGAACAGGCTTGCGGCGTGTGCGAAAACAGTGCGCACATTTCTTCCGGCGATTTAAAATATAACTCGTGCGACATTTGCAAACGGTTGGGGTCGTTTAATGTCTTGCCCGTAGCAATACAAACGGCCACATCGTGCGCCAGCCAGTCATCTTTTTTATAATAGTGGCAGTCGTTGGTGGCCACGACGGGGATGCCCGTACGTTTGGCAACATCTTTTAAAAGAGGCAGCGATTCTACTTCCTCCCGTATGCCGTGGTCCATCAGTTCAATGTAATAATTCCCAACTCCAAAGATGTCTTGGTATTCTTTGGCAAGCGCACAGGCTTTTTCAAAGCCGCCCGGCTCGCGGACATATTGGGATAAAAAACCCTTTAAACAGCCGGATAAACAGAGTAATCCTCCGCTGTGTTGGGCTAAAATTTCCTTGTCTATGCGCGGGTGGTAATAAAAGCCGTCCACCCAGGCCATAGAGTTTAATTTCATTAAATTGCGGTAGCCCTCGTAGTTGCGGGCCAATAGGGTTAAGTGCCCGGTTCGCGATTTGTCCTTTTCGTTATATTTGCCTTCGGTAATGTAGAACTCGCACCCGATAATAGGCTTGATACCAGCCGCACGGCCTGTGTCGTAAAAGTCCAGCGCGCCGTACATATTGCCGTGGTCGGTCATTGCCATAGCGGGAATACCCTGCGCCGCTAAATCTTGCAAAAATTGCGAAGGTTTATGGTTGGAGGAGATGCGCAGCATCCCGTCCAAGAGAGAATATTCCGTGTGGTTGTGCAGTTGTACAAATTCAGCCATAGAGGCAAATCCTTTTAAATGGGCGGACAGATAAACAGTCCGGGCGGGTCCAAATGTTATAAGATATTTATATGAAACATTATAGTAAATTAAAAGAGACAACGATTTCCTCCAAAACACTCTATAAGGGTGTATTGGGTGTAAAGATGGACGAAGTAAAACTGGTAAACGGCAAAACCTCTACCCGGTTGTATTTTGACCACCGCGGAGCAAGCGGTGTGCTGCCGGTAGAGGACGGATACGTCTATTTAGTCCAGCAATACCGCTACCCGATTGGCCAGGTTACTTTGGAAATTCCAGCCGGAAAGCGTGAGGAAAACCAAACTTTTTTGATGTGCGCCGAAGCCGAGTTAAAACAAGAAACAGGATTGACGGCTAAAAACCTGCAAGAGGTAATGACGTTTCATCCTTGTAATGCTTTTTCCAACGAAATTCAGCATTTGTACTTGGCAACGGGGCTGACCCGCGGGGAAGACCAGCCGGATGAAGACGAATTTTTGAATTTAGAGCGAATCCCGTTGGATAAAGCCTATCAAATGGTGGAAAATGGCGAAATTACGGATGCCAAAACGGTGATTATGCTCCAATGGTATAGAATACATTTCCCTACTTTTTTTACCGAAAAAAAGTAGCAAAAAACTCGCCGCCCAAAGCGTTATAAAAAGTAGAGTTGAACGGATATTTTGATAACTCGCCCTAACAGACTCAAACAAATCAAAATATTTTTCCGTTCAACTTGCTTTTTATCGGCAACGCACAGGCGGCCTAAACAACAAAACAATAAAAATATATAAGGTCATCCTGAATTTAGTTCAGGATCTACTGCTTGGGTAGTTAGTTGTTGCTGTTGTTTTTAACAACCCAAGATGTAGATTCTGAAACTTATTAATAGACCCCGTACAGAAACCTTACGGGGTGCCACCTAGCGGAAAGGGTGGCAGTTCAAAATGACCTCCAATTTTTAACTTCTGTAAATTCAACAGACAATACGCCAAAAAGTTGTTATAATAAAAAATCATAGTGTAGGGCATAAACCCTACCACAAATTTATTCTGTTTTTGGAACCGCATAATTGTATGCGGATAGCTTTTGGGATACCAAAGGCCATAGCGAAGTCCAAAAACGGCTCGTTATTAGGCACAGTACAGCCGGACTAATTACCCGGCTGCACTGTGCCGAGTGTTTGCCGCCCCTAAACGGGCGGCAGACCACGGCTGTTATATTTGGGTTACTTCGCTAGGCTCAGATATAGCAGCCGTTTTTTATGCGCTGTTTTCTCCAAGGACAGAACAAGGAGAAAATAATGAAGAAAAATTTTATCTCTATTTTGTCATCCCCGAGGAATTTAGTCGGGGATCTGGTTTTATTCAAAAAAGGAAACGACAGATTCCCGAGCCCTGCGGGCCGCCTCACACTCGGGAAAGACAACTTTATGAAAAAAGAAGGTCATCCTGAACTTGTTTCAGGATCTACTACTTGGACCGTTTGCCGTGGCTTTACCCTCATTGAATTATTAGTCGTCGTACTTATCATTGGTATTTTGGCGGCGGTGGCCTCGCCACAGTATAACAAAGCGGTTTTAAAGTCCCGCTTTACCCAGGCCTTAACGGCGGCGAGCGCCCTTTCTATGGCGGAAGAAACATATTATATGGCGACGGGAAATTATACGGAGGATTTAACCGATTTGGATATTTCTATGCCCGGCACTCTATCTATGAATAATGCGATGGTGTCATCTTCGTGGGGAAATTGCCGAGTTGCAACATTGAATAGAGAAATTTACTGCCAAGTACAGGGAGGTTTGTTTTATCACGTTTATTTTGAACAGGCGGCTTGGATGCCGGGAACCCGTTGGTGTGGTATGGATAAAAAGGCTTCCAACTTGGAAACATTACAAAGTGTGTGTTTGTCTATGGGTGGTGTTATGAAAGCGGATATGGATGACGCGAAAACCTATCATTACCGGCTGCCGTAATAATTATTGATACTTTTTAGACTTGGTGCCCCCATCATAGGGGTCGCCTAATTCGCGGCGGATAAGTTCGTCAGCCAGGTTTTTGCCCTCGCCGTTGGTTACATCGCACAGTAGGCGGAAATATTTATCCCGGCCGCAGTCGGAAAGTGTAATAGGTTTTTGGTCCAAAAACGCTTGGGTAAATTCCTTAGCCATTTGTGCCAATTTCTTTTCTCTGCCCGTTTTGCCCTTGATTTCGGGGGTGTCCACTCCGCGCACGCGCACAGGTACTTTTTCGCAATACACGGCAAGGGAACAGTTTAAATTAATTTTAAACGTATCCCCGTCATATACCGAGGCAACAGACACATTTTTAAATATTTCCCCGTCCTCCACTTCGCCTGTTTGGGTGAGCGGTTTGCCTTGCTGTTGCATAATGTACAAAACAGCGGTGGCAATAACCGTTGCCCAAAATTTTACCTGCTTGTTGGTCTTGCGCGCGGAGTTTTTTCTTTTGCGGGGCATTTATTTCTCCGGGAACAGTACATTTAGCGCGCCGGGCTGTATGGTAATTTCCAGTTGGTCTTTGGTTTTGCGGGGTTCGCCGTCAATATGATAAACAATGTCGCCCGGCGAACGGATAACCGCGTGCTTGGCGTGCGTGGTTTCCGTAATACCAAAGGGCCGCCAGTTATCGGTAAAGAAAGACGGAGCCGCCAGGGCAAGTTTCCATTTGGGAGCATCTTGCACGATAACCATATCCAGTTCGCCGTCGCTTAAATTGGCTTTGGGGGCAATTTTAAAATTACTGCCATATTGGCGTCCGTTGGCAAAAACCAACGTTAGAGGGGCCAAGGTGCAAGGGGTGCCGTCCAAATCCAACTGTAAGGTTTTAGGCTTGTAAGAAAAAACTGTCTGTGCGCCGATTTTAAAATAAGGCCACATCCCGCGGATTCCTGTTTTCCCCTGCTCCATAAATTTCCAGGCAATTTCGGCTTCAATGCCGACCCCGGCTAAATTTAAAAAGAGTTCCCCGTTAGCGCGGCCCGCATCGCACTTGTGCATTTGGGCGCGTTGCAAGCGCATTACGGCTTCTTCAAACAAAAAGGGCATACCCAATTCGCGCGCAAAGCCGTTTCCCGACCCCTTAGGGATTACACCTAATGCCGTATTTGTACCCACCAGCCCGCGTGCGGTTTCGTTGATGGTGCCGTCCCCGCCGATTGCCACCACGGCTTCATATCCGTTGGCGGCGGCTTCTTGGGCCAGTTCCGTGGCGTGTCCGGCGGACTTAGTCAGGCGCATATCGGCCCCCGGAAAATTGAGTTGGATACATTTTGCCATTGTTTCCAGCCGGTCTTGGTCCAGAAAGGTTTTCCCGCTTTTAGGATTTAAAATAAAAAGAATTTTCATAATTTTTTCAGTTTTTCTTCTTCCGTTTGGCTGTTTTTAATGGTTTCGCACAAGCGTTCGGTTTTTAAGAGGCCGTTGCCTATTTGGGCCACTTTGCTTCCGGCAGATAATACAAACATCATCAGTACCGCAAAAAGACCGAGGTTTGCCAATGTGCTTAAATTTTTCATTGGCAGTAACATAGGCCCGTATTGGGTATTAATTTGCATATCCGCAAATTGCATAACGGGCATTACGGCCCCGCCGTTTACAAACACCTTGTACATCCCGGTTAGGGAGAAAAAAATTAATCCTAATCCGGCGCAAATCAGTAAGTATCCAAAAATTTTGTTCATAGAAAAATTATAACAAAACAAACAGGCAATCTGTAAGTTTGTCCGTTCAAAAACAGCAACCGCCACGCGGGGAAGCCTCTGTATTTGATATACTTTATTATATATGTATTAAACGCTATGTTAAGAAGGTTTTATGAAAACAAGTACAGAAATCAGAAACGGTTATTTACAATTTTTTCACTCCAAAGGTCTGCCGGTTATCGCGTCCAGTTCCCTTATTCCTCACTCGGACCCGACACTTCTTTTTACCTCTGCCGGTATGGTTCAATTTAAAGCCAACTTTTTAGGTATTGATGATTCTCTCAAAAATGCCACCACCTGCCAAAAATGCGTACGCACCACGGATATTGACAGTGTAGGTTTTACCGAACGCCATTTGACGTTTTTTGAAATGTTGGGCAACTTTTCTTTTGGGGATTATTTTAAAAAGGAAGCCATTGACTGGGCTTGGGAATATTTAACCAAGACGCTCGGCTTGTCGCCGGACAGACTGTATGTCAGCATCTATAAAGGCGGTATTGCTCCGCGTGATGAAGAAGCCTACAACTTGTGGTTGAAGTATGTGCCCAAAGAACGCATTTTTGAACTGGGCGAAGCGGACAACTTTTGGACGATGGGCTCTACCGGTCCGTGCGGCCCGTGCAGCGAAATTTATTACGATTTCGGCGATAAGGGCTGCAAAAATCCGCATTGTGATATCACCTGTGATTGCGGACGCTTTGTAGAAATTTGGAACATTGTATTTGAAAGTTATAACCGCCAAGAGGACGGGACCTTTAAACCGTTGCCCCACAACAATATTGATACGGGTATGGGTTTGGAACGGTTATGTATGGCAATGCAAAATGCCAAAAACGTGTTTGAAACGGACCTTTTCACCCCGCTTATCAACCGCGCCAAACAAGATTTGCATATTACGGGAAACACCAAAGAAGAAGTTTCCGCCTTGCGCATTATTGCGGACCACGTAAGAAGTTCCAGTTTTTTGATTGCTGAGGGGATTTTGCCCTCCAATGAGGGCCGCGGGTACATTTTGCGCCGCTTGATTCGCCGCGCCGCCCGTTATGCCAAATTAATGGGCAACGATAAACCCTACCTTTATACGCTGGTGCCCGTGGTAAAGGATATCTTTGCGGGGTTGTATCCGGAAATTGACAAAAATTTATCCCATATCCAAGATGTGCTGAAACTGGAAGAAAGCACTTTCTTAAAAACCTTGGTAAACGGAGAAGAAAAACTATCTGCCTTGCTCTCTTCTTGCGGCAACACCTTGCCCGGCGAAGAGGCTTTCCATTTGCACGAAACCTATGGCTTCCCCTTGGAACTGACCAAGGAAATTGCGGCTTCCAAAGGTATCACTGTGGAAGAAAAAGGTTACGAAAAAGCCAAATCTGCCGCGCAGGAAAAAAGCCGCTCGTATGCGGACGAATTTACCAAAGACAAAGCCTATATGATGCAGCACGTGGAAACCCACAACCCGGCCACCGTATTTACGGGGTACGATACGCTGACGGACGAGGGCACAGTGTTGATGTTATTAAATGACAAATTTGAACTGACGGACGAAGTAAACGGCGAAGGTTATGCTGTTTTTGACCGCACTCCGTTCTATGCCGAATCCGGCGGACAGGTGGGCGATAAAGGCATTATTTTGGCCGACGGAAAAGAAATTGCCCGCGTGGACGATGTGCAAAAGCCCATCTCTAAGGTGTTCTTGCATAAATTTTCCGGCTTGCTGAAAAAAGGCCAAAAGGTTACTCTTGCGGTGAACGCGGCCTTGCGCAAACGCTGTATGGCAAACCACAGCGCAATTCACTTGGTCAATGCGGCCTTGCGTCAGGTATTTGGGCCGTCCGTACATCAAAGCGGTTCTTACGTCTCTCCGGAGCGTTTCCGCTTTGACTATACACTTTCAAAAACCCCGACGGCCGAGGAATTAAACACGGCTTGGGAAATTGCCAATCAAGCCGCCGAAGATGCTCTGCCCGTGGCTTGTGAGGTGCGTCCGCTTGCCGATGCCGAAAAATTAGGTGCGGTAACTTTGCTTGGCGAAACATACGCCGACCCTGCGCGCTTTGTGTTAATGGGTGGCAGTTTTGCTCATCCGGAACAAAAGTACAGTTTGGAACTCTGTGCCGGTACACACGTTAAGAATACGGCGGACGTAATGACGGTTTTGGTGCTTAAAGAAGGTTCTGTTTCCGCCGGAGTGCGCCGCGTAGAAGGTGTGGCGGGATATGCCGCGCTGGACTATTTAAAGAACGTAAACCGCCAGGCCGAAGAGTTGTCCGTACGCTTGGAAGTTCCGTCCAAAGATGTTTTTGCCCGCGTTAATGCGATTGCGGACGAATTGAAAGAAGTGAAAAAACGCTACCTGCAATTCCGCGAAAAAACCTTGGCCGCCGGAGGCATTAACGAGATGAGTTTCACGCTGAAAAACGGCACGGTTTTGGTCGTGCGTAATGCCGAAGGGGCCGAACCTAAGGAATTGCGCAATATTGCCGATACAATTGCACAAAAATATAAGCAAGCATTAATTATTGTAACTTGCGATAAAGAGGGCAAACGCGCCTTTGTTGTTAAGACAGCGGGAAAATTACCTAATACGGATGCTGCTGCGGTTGCCAAGCAAATTGCGGCAGATCTAAACGGCCGCGCGGGAGGACGCGCCGACTTCGCCCAAGGCGGCGGCGAGGCCAAACGCCCGTGGCAAGAGTTTATTGACGGCTTAAAAGGCTCGTTATAAGGCTTTTGCCGGACACTAGCACCGCGAGTTTTCTCTGCGGTTGTGCCGGTATAGTTCTGTAACCAAACACCCCGGGGGAAGAAACCCCGGGGTGTTTGCTTCCTGTTATAGTGGTTATCCGCCCCATCACCGTAGTCTGGTATTTGCCGTTTTGTCCTCCTCCTCCCCGATAACATTTTTTGGAAACAACGATACAACAGCAGATGCCGACGCGCCAACAAGTGGCGGTTAATTCTTATTGAAGTAAGTTGCCTGCTTTTCTATCCCATAAAAAAACCACCCGTAAGGGTGGTTAAATGGTGGTAGGAATAGGATTCGAACCTATGTAGGGCGTAGCCCGACGGTTTTACAGACCGTTGCTTTTGACCGCTCAGCCATCCTACCGAACAAAACATTAAAAACGCCGGAACTTAAAAGTTCCGGACCGTAGTTATTACTTAAACAACTAGGTACAAATATTATAACAAAAAATTACGTTTCTGTCATTTCTTTATCTATGTATAAAATTATTCTCCACATAAAAGGTTGCCGTCGGGCCATAAAAGGGGAAAAATTGCTAGAATATCACTATGCAAAAGACTGCCCTTACCCCTTTAATGAAGCAATATTTTGACACACGGGCCAAGTATCCCGATATCGTGTTGTTTTTCCGTCTGGGTGATTTTTACGAAATGTTTGATGACCAGGCGCGCGAAATTAGCGCCCTTTTGGGTCTTACTCTTACTGCGCGCAACGGTATGCCGATGTGTGGTATTCCGTATCACGCGGCCAATAACTATATTGTCCGCTTATTAAATGCGGGGAAAAAAATCGGTATTTGCGAGCAAACCAGTACGGTAATGGACAAAAACACCAAACTGTTTGAACGCAAAGTTATTCGCGTGATTACCCCCGGTACGCTAATGGAAGACACCTTGCTGGATGCCAACCAATCCAATTATTTGGTTTCTGTTATGTCGTTGCCAACGGGGTGGGCAATGGCGTGCGTGGAGGTTTCCACAGGAGAATTTTGGATAAACCAGAACGATAAAGATATTTCTTTAACCAATCTGGCCGCCGCTTTGGCCGCGGTAAATCCTTCCGAAATTATTGCGGATAAAGACACCCTTTTGCAACTTAAAACTAAAATTGTTTTGCCCGCTAATTTAACGCTTACCGAGCAACCCGCTTTTGACGGGGACTATACCCTTCCGGAAAATTGGCCTGCACTGAGCGCGTGGGGCAGTAAGCGCAGTGCCTTGGCGTGCGCGCTCCTTATTATGCGGTATTTAAACGTTACCGAGCCTAGTTTTAAACGGGTGCTGGTTCCGTCCTACCGAGAACTGAAAGATTGCCTGCAAATTGACGAAAATGCCGTAGCCTCTTTGGAATTGGTTAAAAGCCAGGAAGGGAACAGAAAAGGCAGTTTATGGGCCTTGTTGGATAAAACGAAAACAGCGGTGGGCAGCCGCAAGTTAAAGGAGTGGATTTTGCATCCGCTTATGGACCCGGCGGATATTGCCGTGCGCCAAAACGCGGTGGAGGGATTTGTAAATAATCAATCGGCCCTTGCCGATTTATCTGCCCTGTTGGAAAACATTTCCGATATTGAGCGCATTATGACGCGCACCGCTACGGGTACGGCTTCTCCGCGCGATATGTCTGGCTTGCGCAATTCCCTTTTAAGCGTGGACCCGATTGCCCGTTGGTTTGAACAATACGGACGCGTCGCGCCGTATTTGGCTGCATCGTTCAAGGAGCATTTGCCAGTGCTGCGCGATATGGCGCGTGTGCTGTATGATGCTATTAGTGAAAATCCGCCCTTAAAAATTTCCGACGGACACGTCATCCGTCAAGGTTACAATGCCGGGTTAGATGAACTTCGCTCGCTCAAAGCCAACAGCAATAAATGTATGGAAGATATCTGTGCGCGCGAACGCGAAAAAACAGGTATTACTACCTTAAAAGTGGGTTATACTTCTGTTTTTGGTTATTATTTTGAAGTTACCAAAAGCCATATTGCCAAAGTGCCTTATAACTATGTGCGAAAGCAAACTTTGGTAAATGCCGAGCGTTTTATTACCGAAGAACTCAAACAACTGGAAGACAAAATCTTAAATGCCGAGCAAAAAATTATCCGTTTGGAAAGCAGTTTGTTTGATGAAGTCCGCAAAACCTTGGCGGCGCAAATTAACCATTTGAAAGCCTTTGCGCAAATTGTTGCGGAACTGGACGTATATATGTCCCTTGCGTTAGATGCCATGAAAGGCAACTGGACTAAGCCGGAGGTAAACAACGGAACCGAACTGTATTACGAAAACGGAAGACATCCGTTAGTGGAAGACACCTTGCCCGCGGGCAGTTTTGTGCCGAATAATTTGAATATCGGCAGCCAGCAAATCCAAATTATGCTGATTACCGGCCCCAATATGGGGGGAAAGAGCGTATTTTTAAAGCAAACCGCTATTATTACGATTTTAGCGCAAATGGGCAGTTTTGTGCCCGCTTCGGCGGCGCGTTTGGGCGTGGTGGATAAAATTATGACGCGTATCGGTGCGCACGATGCGTTGGGCCGAGGCAATTCTACCTTTATGGTGGAAATGAACGAAACGTCCCATATTTTGGCTTCTATGACTCCGCGCAGTTTGATTTTATTGGACGAAGTTGGCCGCGGAACTTCTACCTTTGACGGAATTTCTATTGCGTGGGCCATTGTGGAATATTTATATAAACCGCACGGCGGCCCCAAGGTGCTGTTCGCCACGCATTATTTTGAACTGGTGGATTTGGAAAACAAGTATGCCCGCGTGCGCAACTATCACGTGGAGGCCAAGGAATATCAAGATGCTTCCGGCGAAAGCAAACTGGCTTTTTTATATCAAATTTTACCGGGCGCGGCAGACCGCTCGTATGGGATTCACGTCGCTGAGATTGCGGGCTTGCCGGCGGCCTGTACCTTGCGCGCCAAAAAGGTTCTCAAAGATTTAGAGGCAAAAAAAGGTTCCAAAATTTCCGCCAAAGAGCAAGATATGGTCAAAGATTTATTTTCCTC
This sequence comes from Candidatus Avelusimicrobium fimicolum, assembly GCF_021632165.1. Lineage (NCBI taxonomy): Bacteria > Pseudomonadati > Elusimicrobiota > Elusimicrobia > Elusimicrobiales > Elusimicrobiaceae > Candidatus Avelusimicrobium > Candidatus Avelusimicrobium fimicolum. The sequence continues at coordinate 38,589 of NZ_JAJWTS010000010.1, read as the reverse complement.
TCCCATTGTGGAGGAAATCAAACTGGCCGATACCGACCAGTTGACCCCTATGGCGGCATTGCAGTTAATTTGCGAGTGGAAGAAACGGATTAATGAGTAATATTCATCTATTGGACGAAAAAACCGCCGGAAAAATCGCCGCGGGCGAGGTAATTGAACGCCCGGCGGGCGTGCTTAAAGAACTGCTGGAAAACGCAGTGGACGCGGGCGCGAGTGCCATTAATATTGATATAGAAGGCGCCGGCCGCACCTTAATCCGCATTAACGATAACGGGTGCGGAATGAGCGAAGATGACCTGCTGTTGAGTATCCAGCGCCACGCTACCAGCAAAATTAATTCATTTAGTGATTTGGAAACCTTGCAAACATTTGGTTTTCGTGGGGAGGCCCTGTATTCTGTGGCGGCTGTATCGCGGATGGCGATTACCAGTTGCCGGGAAAGCGGGCAGGGGCACCGGGTGGAAATTCACGCCGGAAAGATTTTTGCCCAAAGTCCGGCTCCGTCTATCAAGGGAACTACGGTGGAAATTCGTGATTTGTTTTATAATGTTCCCGCGCGCCTAAAATTTTTGAAAAGTGATTCATACGAACGTGCTTGCTTGTTAAAGGTGATTGAGGAAAGCGCGCTTGCCAATTTAAAGGTTGGCTACCGCGTGATGATTAACGGACGTTTTGTGTATGATTTACCCGCCCAAACAGGCGAACTGCCGCAAAGCGCCGTGACCCGCGCCAAACAAATTTTGGGCGAAGAAGTGGCGCAGTCTCTTTTATTTAAAGAATTTGGGGAACTGGGCCTGAAACTCTTTTTGACCCCCGCTGACAAATTGGTTTCTGTGCGGGATATGCAATATATTTTTGTAAACCGCCGTCCGATTGATTCCAAAACCGTCCAACAGGCTATTTATAAGGCTTATCAAAATGTCCGCCCGAAGGACCGCCACCCGGCATTTTTAGTGTATATGACGTTAAATCCTGCGGATTTTGATGTAAATATTCATCCTCAAAAGCGCGATATCCGCTTTGTAAACGAAAGTAAGGTTTTTGGCTTTGTAATGAACGCGGCGGGAGAAACTATTTTCAAAAATGCGCGTCCGGTGCAAGTAACGCTGCCTCCCAAAATAGATTTGCCGGCCCCTGCACAGCCTGCGGCGGAGAAATTATTTACACCCTCCCCGATGGAAACCTTTGCCCAAACGGTGGCGGAACCTTTAAAATTGGGTGATTTTAAACCTAAAAATAATTTTACTTTACGGGAAACCGAGGAACCAGCCGAATATGTGGCCCGGCCGGAGGAACCGTCCAAAATGCCGTCTGTTCCGGCTAAGTCCGTGGCATCACCTGCTGAACCGGCAGATTTGGTTTCTGCTGATGCGCCGGAGTGGTACCGTGGCCCGTATCATTATTTGGGCCAGTTACAGCGCAGTTATCTGTTGTTTGAAAATCCGTTGGGGTTGGTGATAATTGACCAGCACGCCGCGCAGGAGAGAGTCCTGTTTGAGCATTATTTGGAGGCTTTTGAAGCCCGCTCCGTAAAGGTGCAAAAACTGCTTTTCCCGGTACACGTTGACTTGCCCCCGTCCAATACGGAAACGCTTTTATCTTGGGCCGGTTGGCTTAAAACGGCGGGTTTTGAGTTAGAGCCTTTTTCTGCCCGTACGGTACTGGTGCGCACAATGCCGCATATGATTCGCTTTAAAGAGGACGATATGAAAGAATTTATCGTCTCTTTGTCGCAGGTGGTAGGGGACCCGTCTAAATCTACCGAAACCTTAAAGCGCAAAATGGTGGCAATGCTGGCCTGTAAAAAAGCCATTAAAGCGCACGACCAAATATCGCCTGCCGAAGCCGAAGGCCTTTTGGAGAATATGAAGAAATGCAAGGACGGAATGCATTGTCCGCACGGACGTCCGTGCGTAGCGCAACTGGATATGAAGCAGTTGGATAAACTTTTTGGTCGCTAATTTATCAAACACCTAGTAAAAAGCCCCGCCTGTAAGCGGGGCTTTTGCTGCTAAATGTAACTTTTGTGTTTGGGCCCTATTGGCATAGTTTTAGGCGCAGGGCAAACCTCCGGTTTTTGTTCTTGCTCAACGCGTGGTTCTGCCAAAATGATTTTATAGGTACAATGGGCCTCTATATAATTTTTTAAGGCATTAGGTGTTTTATAATTAGGATTCGCTTGGAGAAGATCCTCTTTTGTTAGGCTAAACCACAGCGGAAGTTTTTTATTTTTCCAATTTTCACGGGATTGGTGAGTTTCTTCTTCTGTTTGGTCAAGCGATTGTTTAAAGGTAGTACCACGGGTTACTTGTTCTTGTAAACGGGCGTCCTCTTGGTATTGTTGTTGGTCATTGGTAATGGCGTATTGTTCCCCTTTTAAAAAGCGCGTTTCGTAGTCTTTCTCAACGGCCTGGTCTATTGGATCCGTAGGAAATAACGCAATATGGGCAAAATCCTTGCATTTAAGCAGTGTTGGCAGATCATTGGAATAGGTGTTATTTAAATGGCCGCTGCCAGCATATACCAAAATCAGATCGTAAAGGGGTTCTGCCGCTTTTATTCGTCTGGCCCATTGGTAATTGCGTTCCAAAACCCCAAACGGGGATATCCCAATAAATTGATATGCGGAAGCCCACCGGGTATATAAGGCATCACATCCTTTATCCTTTAAAAGGGGCAGTTTGTCTTGTGGCGTTACCCAAACGATATATTTACCATTTTTTACAGCAATATTTTTTTCATAGGCCATATAAATAATATCATCCAAAGCCAGTTGGTCTATCTTCAATTTGTCGGCTGCTTGGGTTACTTCCGGATAACCAGAAGATAGTTCAGAATTTTGGCCCGGTTTTTTAAGCAAAGAATCATTACTTTCTCCCATCCAACTTAAAAACTCTTGGGCGAGTAAAATTTTGGCATTGGGGCGCGCGTTGCGGGCGGCCTTCAAAATATTAATTACTTCTTGCGGGGCGGATTTAGTGTCGTGAGAGATGTTCTCTGAAATAAAAATATATTTGTGCGTAAAGGCGTGCGAATAGTCTGGCACGGAATTCTTATATTCTATTTGTGGTAAAACCATATTAGGATTTTCTTTTAGTTGCAATTCTAGGGCTTTTGCCTCCAATCGGGTGGATGCTAATAAGCGCTCTTTTGCCTTTTCATTTAAACGCAAAAACTCCTGCCAAGAAATAACCTTTAATAGGTTTCTATCCGTTTCTTGGCGTAGGATTCTCTGCATCTCTAAATCTTGATTAGTTTTATGGGTGCGGATAGATATTTGGAGCCGTTTGTCCAAATCCGCGTTTTTACCACGTTGTCCCCACACCGGGGCGAGGATAAACAAAAAAGCAAATAAAAAGGTAATTAATTTTTTCATATTTATACTATAAGGTTTTTACCTGCAAAACACAAGGGCCAAAAGGCCTAAATTCCCCTGGGTCCGGTCCTCTTTATTTTCAGGCGAAAAAAAGGTATCCTGTATTATATATCTCTATTGGAGGGGTTATGTCTGATATTCCCGTTTTAGAACGTGTTTTATTTTCGCAGGAACAACTCGCGGCTCGCTGTGCAGAACTGGGCCGCCAAATCTCCGCCGACTACCGCGGTAAACAGCCGTTATTCGTAGGTATTTTGCGCGGGTGCATTTTATTCTATTCCGATTTGATGAAGAACATCAGCGTAGATTGCAATATGGATTTTATGTGTTTATCTTCTTATGCGGGCGGAACGGCCAGCACGGGCCAAGTGCGCACGATGTTGGATTTGCGTGAAAGCATTAAAGGTCGCCACGTCGTTATCGTAGAAGATATTGTAGATACCGGGCTTACCTTGGATTACTTGCTCGGCAATTTAAAAAACCGCGGCGCGGCCAGCATTGAAATTTGCTGTCTGTTGGATAAACCTTGCAACCGCAAGGCGGATGTCCACCCCAAATACATTGGTTTTACCGTGGGTGATGAATTTGTGATTGGGTACGGATTAGATTATAACGAACTGTACCGCAACTTGCCGTATATTGGAGTATTTAGAAAATAATGAAGAATAATAAGCGTCCGAACAACCGCCGGATTGTATCCGTCGGTCAAATTGTAGGCTGGTTGGCTATTTTTGCGCTGGCCGTGTTGTTGTTTAATAAACAGGGCCCCAAGCAGGCGGAATTAGACTATTCCGACTTTAAAAACAAAGTAGCCGCAGCCGAAGTGTCGGACTTGACGGTGGCCCCGGGTGTTATCTCCGGGATGTATAAAAAGCAGGACGGGCAGTTCGCTCCCTTTAAAACGGTGCGTATGGAAGACCCGGACCTAGTGAACCAATTATCCGCCGCCAAAATTAAATACAAAGCCGAAAAGGACAACAGTTGGTTGGGCAATATTCTGTTCAATGTGTTGTGGATTGTACTTTTAATTGGCTTATGGTGGTTTATTTTTCTCCGTCCGCAAAGAAATGACGGCAAAAGCGCCCTTAACTTTGCGCGCTCCAAAGCCAAAATGCAGGACCCTTCCCAGCAGACCGTAACCTTTAAAGATGTGGCCGGTTGCGACGAAGCCAAGGAAGAATTGGAAGACGTTATTAAATTCTTAAAGAACCCCAAAAAATTCCAGCGTTTAGGTGGAAAACTGCCCAAAGGCGTGCTTTTGTATGGGGCGCCCGGAACGGGGAAAACTTTACTGGCAAAAGCCGTAGCGGGAGAAGCGGGAGTGGCTTTCTTCTCCGCGTCTGCTTCGGAATTTGTGGAAATGTTTGTAGGTGTGGGCGCGGCGCGCGTGCGTGATTTGTTTGACCAGGCCAAAAAGAACTCTCCTGCCATTATCTTTATTGACGAATTGGATGCCGTAGGCCGCCGCCGCTTTGCCGGTATTGGGGGCGGGCACGACGAACGCGAACAAACCTTAAACCAACTGTTAATTGAACTGGACGGCTTTGAAAGCAAACAAGGCATTATTTTAATGGCTTCCACCAACCGCCCGGACGTGCTGGACCCGGCCTTAATCCGCCCCGGCCGTTTTGACAGACATATTTCCGTTCCCGCACCGGATTTAAAAGGCCGTGAGGAAATTTTAAAAGTTCACGCCAAAAAAGTAAAATTGGGCCAGGATGTAGATTTGAAAGTTGTAGCCAAAGGAACCCCCGGCTTTGTAGGGGCCGATTTGGCAAACGTCATTAACGAGGCTGCTATTTTGGCCGCGCGTGCGGACGAAGAGGCTGTAACTTCTGCCGATATGGACGAAGCCATTGAACGCGTAATTGCAGGGCCGCAGAAAAAGAGCCGTATTATTTCCAAACACGAACAGCGTGTCATCGCCGCGCACGAGTGCGGACATACGTTAGTGGCGCGCTTGACGAACCACTCGGACCCGGTGCATAAGGTTACGATTATTCCCCGCGGCCAGGCTTTGGGCTACACCTTGCAACTGCCGTTGGAAGATAAATTTTTAACCAGCAAATCTGAACTGTTGGATAAACTGTGTATTTTGCTTGCCGGACGTGCCGCCGAAGAAATTGTCTTTGGCGAAATCACCTCCGGAGCCAGCGATGACCTCAACAAAACAATGGCTTATGCCCGCAAAATGGTGGTGGAATTGGGTATGAGCGAAAAATTGGGGCCGATTGCCTTGCCAAACGGCGACGACGGCGAAGTCTTTTTAGGCCGCGACCTTTCGCGCCACAAAACATATTCCGAAGAACTCGCTCGCACCATTGATGAGGAAATATTAGATTTGATTAAATCGTCCTATGCCCGCGCAAAAGAAATTATTTCTTCCCACCGCGTGGCATTTGATAAATTGGTAGAAACCCTGCTTGCCAAAGAAGTGGTGGACGCCAAGGAAATTGACGAAATTTTGGGCTTGAAACCCGTTGCGAAGGAGGATGCTTCGCCCAAGCCCGCAGAGCAAGAACCCGTAAAAGAGGAACCGAAGGCGCCGAAAGCCGAAAAGCCGGAGGCTCAACAGGCGGAACTCTTTTAGGGCGTTTAAACTTTGTAGCGGGACTAACCGCGCCGGGGCCGCTGTGCGCCCGCCGGTGCAAAAGGAAGTGTATATGGGAAAGTATTTTGGAACCGACGGGGTTCGTGCCGTAGCAGGCCAGTTTCCGTTGGTGGATGATTTCATCCAAAAATTGGGCTATGCCGCCTTGCGTGAGTTGCAGGAATATGCAAAGAACGAGCATTTAAAGCCCCAAGTCATTATCGCGCAGGATTCCCGCGCCTCCGGCCCGGCTATTTTGGCCGCCTTGGAAAAAGGTATCCGCGCCAGCGGGGCGGATGTTATTAGCGTAGGTATTGCGCCGACTCCTTGTGTGGCGTACCTCGTTAAAAAAACTGGCAGCCTGTGCGGGGTAGTTATTTCCGCAAGCCACAACCCGGCTGAATTTAACGGTATCAAATTTTTTACTAATCACGGCACAAAACTCCCCGAAGAATTGGAAAATGCCATTGAGGCCGAAATTGAATCTTTGCAGGATATTCCTTCCCCCAAAGGAGCCCTCAAAGAAGATGTATCCTTGGTTAAAGAATATGAAAAATTTTTGATGTCCACGGTGGATGCTTCTTTATTAGAAGGAACCAAAGTGGTGTTGGATTGTGCTAACGGCGCAAGTTCCAAGGTTGCCGTAAATGTTTTTGCGGGTCTTGGTATGGACGTTGTCGTAACCGCTGCCAAGCCGGACGGAACCAACATTAATAAAAATGTGGGTGCATTACACACGCAGTTTATGCAGGAATTAACCCAAAAGGAAAAAGCCTTTGTCGGGTTTAGTTTTGACGGCGATGCCGACCGCGTGATAGCGTCCGATGAAAAGGGCCGCCAGTTGGACGGTGATAATATTATTGCCGCCTCCGCTCTGTGCTTAAAAAAAGAAGGCCGCTTGAACAATAACAAAGCCGTTTTGACCATTATGGCTAACTTGGGGTGCATTAACTATTTAAAGGAAAACGGTGTAGAAGTGGAACTGACAACCGTTGGGGATAAATACGTTTCCGAAGCGTTGGAAAAAGGTGATTTGTCCGTAGGCGGAGAAACCTCCGGGCATATTATCTTCCGCCACTTTGCCAACACGGGCGACGGTATTCTGTCTGCTTTACAATTTTTACAATTTGTCAAAAAATCGGGCAAACCCGTCAGTTGGTTTGCCGACCAATGGTCCAAATACCCCAGCCAATTAACGGCTGTGCCGGTAACGGCGAAGCCCCCGTTAGATTCTTTGCCCGGCTTTTTGTCCGGTGTGTCCGAAATAGAAAAAACAATGAACGGCCAAGGCCGCGTCATTGTACGGTACAGCGGGACGGAGCCTAAACTGCGTATTTTGGTAGAGGGGAAAGAAATTTCTGTCGTCAACCGGGTAATGCAGGAAGTGGAAGCCCTTTATAAACAAAAAACGGAGGCGTGCAAATGAGTTTAAAGTTAGGTGTAAATATTGACCATATCGCCACCTTGCGCCAGGCGCGCCGTGCCGCGTGGCCGGACCCGGTGGATGCCGCTGCCGTATGCCTGGAAACAGGGGCCGATTTTATTGTGGTGCATTTACGCAAAGACGAGCGCCATATTAACGAGAAGGACCTGGCTCTGCTGTGCAAAACTTTTCCGGGCAAAATCCATTTGGAATGCTCCTATACGCCGGAACTGGAAAAGGCCGCGTTAAAATACAAGCCTTATTCGGTGTGTATCGTGCCGGAAGAACCGGGCGAAGTAACCACCACTGGCGGTTTGAAATTTACCCCTCAGGTAAAAGCGCGTTTGCTTGAAATGATTGAACGGCTGCATAAAAAGGGTATTTTGGTAAGCCTTTTTGTCAGCCCGGATGCCGCTTCTGTCCGCACCGCAGCCAAATTGGGCGCGGATATTGTAGAACTGTGCACCCGCGATTACAGCGAAGCCACTACCGCCAAACAAACGCAAAAATTATTGCAGGATTTGGCCCTTTCCACCTTGCTTGCCAAAGAATTAGGGTTGGAAGTACACGCCGGACACGGCCTGGATTACCACAATGTGCTGGCGGTAGCCGATATTGGCGGGATGTCCTGTATGAACATTGGCTTTTCCATTGTTACGCGCTCCGTTTTTGCGGGGTTGCCTGCTGCGGTAAGCGAGATGAAGGAACTTTTATAGGAGCGTATTATGTGCGGAATTATCGGCTATGTAGGTAATAATAACTGCGTACCTTATATTATTGACGGTTTGAAAAAATTGGAATACCGCGGATACGACTCTGCCGGCTTGGCCGTATTGCAAAACGGCAATTTGGTTACGGTCCGCGCCGTAGGCAAAGTGGCTGAACTGGAAAAAGCCACGCTGATTGCCAATCCCAAGGGCACTACGGGTATCGGGCATACGCGTTGGGCCACCCACGGCAAGCCCAGCGAGGAGAATTCCCACCCGCATACTGATTGCACCGGTGATATCGTTGTGGTACATAACGGAATTATTGAAAACTATTTAACCCTGCGTGCCAAACTGGAAGCGCGCGGCCACCGCTTTAAAAGCGAAACAGATACCGAAGTAATAGCCCATTTAATTGAGGAAAATTTACTGCACGTCCGGGCTTCTCACGACCAAGACCGCTTGTTGAAAGCCGTTCAAAAAACGAATAAAGAAATTTCCGGTGCGTATGCTTACGGAGTAATGTGGGCGCGCACGCCGGGGTTGTTGATTGGGGTAAAAAAACAAAGCCCGATGGTTGTTGGCGTGGGAAAGGACGAAAACTTTTTAGCCTCTGATGTGCCCGCTTTTTTAAAACATACGAATAAAGTTTTGTTTTTGGAAGAAGGGGATGTGGCCGTTCTGCACGTTGACGGGGTAACTGTATTGGATAAAGACGGCAAAGAAAAAAAAGTAAAACCCGTTAAGATTTCGTGGGACCAAAAAACTGCCGAAAAAGGCGGCTATGCCCACTTTATGTTAAAGGAAATTTACGATCAACCCCAAGCCATTGAAGACACCTTGCGTACCGCGCGCACGGACTTTGGCAAAATATTAGGCTTGGATACCGATGGATTGCGTCAACTGCGTAATATTCATATTATTGCCTGCGGTACGGCTTATCACGCGGGTCTGGTCGGGAAATACTATATTGAACAGTTAGCCGGAATTCCAGTAAGCGTGGACTTGGCTAGCGAATATAAATACCGCACCGTTCCGCAATTGCCGAACACCTTGGCGATTGCTATCAGCCAATCCGGCGAAACGGCGGACACTATCGGGGCTGTTAAAAAAGCCAAAGAATTAGGTTTCCGCACATTAGCCATTTGTAATGTGCTGGGGTCGTCTCTTACGCGCACTTGCGACAGTACCTTCTTTACACATTGCGGGCCGGAAATCAGCGTGGCTTCCACCAAAGCCTTTACCAGCCAAATTACATCTATGTATGCGTTGGCTGCTTTCTTGGGGCAGGCCAACGGCAATTTGAGCCAGACTGCTTTTGAAAAGTTATATAAGGAACTGTTAGCACTTTCCAAGGATATGGGCGAAGCCGTCAAATTGGAATATGAGGTGCGCCATTTAACCCGCAAAATCTATAAGGCGGACCGCTTTATCTTTTTGGGCCGCAATGTCAATTTTCCCATTGCGTTGGAAGGGGCGCTTAAATTAAAAGAAGTTTCTTACCGCAGTGCGGAAGGTTTTGCGGCGGGAGAAATTAAGCACGGGCCGATATCCATTATTGATAAAGGCACACCTGTTATCGTTTTAATGCCGCACGATGCGTTGTTTGAAAAAATGCTTTCTGCCTGTCAAGAGTGCCGCGCGCGGGGTGCTTTTGTGGTGGCGGTTACCACCAAGGCCGGAGCCAAAATGGCTGCGGACGTGGCGGACCAAGTGTTTATTGTCCCGCAAACAAACGAGTTGTTGCAGCCGGTGTTGGATGTGGTTCCTCTCCAATTTTTGGCCTATTGGATTGCCAAACGGTTGGGGTGCGATATTGACCAACCGCGCAATTTGGCTAAAAGTGTAACGGTGGAATAATGCAGATAATCGGCTTGGGCACAGATATCGTAGAAGTAAAACGGATAGAAATCTTGGCCCAAAAGCCGGGGGCCTTATCCCGCCTGTTTACACAGCACGAACTTGATTATTCTTTGGCGCGCAAAAACAAGTACGAGCATTTAGCCGTGCGTTTTGCCGCCAAAGAAGCCGTTTTTAAGGCGCTCCCGTTTGCGGAAATTGCGTTTAAAAATATCCAAGTCAGTAATTTGGAAAACGGTTGCCCGCAAGTAACGGTGGCGGACGAACGGGCCAAAGATTTGATGATTTTAATTTCGCTCACGCATACCAAAGAATATGCGTTGGCAACGGCGGTGGTGCAAAAATGAACTTAATTACGCCGGAACAAATCCGTTCGTGGCTTCCCGCCCGCCCCCAACAGGCCCATAAAGGTTCCTTTGGTCGGGTGCTGGTGGTAGCCGGGTCGCGCACTATGTGCGGTGCGGGCTATTTATGCGCCAAAAGCGCGCTTTTGGCCGGGGCGGGGCTGGTGTTTTTGGCACTTCCCAAAAGTATGCAGCCTGCTTTTGCCGCCGCTTTGCCGGAAGTAATTACACTCCCAATGCCGGAAACCGAAGACGGCTTGCTTTCCGCCGACGGGCTTTATGAACTGACTGATTTTACGGCGTGCCAAAAACCTTCTTTGGTTGTATTGGGGCCGGGGATGGGAGAAAGCCCTCTTATTATTCCGTTTTTGCAAACTTGTAATTTACCATTAGTGGCTGATGCGGATGCGTTAAACGCGCTTTCCAAAGACCCTGCCTGGACCATTTGGTGGCCTAAGAACCGCCCCTGTATTTTTACGCCTCATCCGGGGGAAATGGCGCGTTTACTGCGCTCCCGTATAGCCTCCACCGCAGAGGAGCGCGTAACCCAGGTGGAAGATTTACAGCAAAAGACGTCCGGGGTTTGCCTGTTAAAAGGGCCGCAAACTTTGGTCTGCGGAGCGGAGCAAACTTATCAAAACACTACGGGAGGCCCGTCTCTTGCTAAGGCGGGTTCGGGTGATGTGTTGGCCGGTGTGATAGCCGGGTTGTGGGCGCAGGCAGGTTCGCAAAAAGGATTTTTAAATACGGCTTTACCGGCTGCCTGCTGTGGTGTATATTTGCACGGATTAGCCGGAGATTTGGCCGCGCGCAAACGGACGGATTACGGCGTATTGGCGCGGGATACGGCCGCGTATGTGCCGGAAGCATTTGGCGAAATTTTAAAATAAGGAGGACGTATGAGTCCCGTATTAACTGTTATCGTAAGTATTGTCGGTGCCTTGGCGCTGCTCGCGCTGTTTACCGTTTGGTTCTGCGTGCATTGTGCCAAGAAAGTTTTACATCCCACATCCAAGCGCAAGCCGTTGGATGCGTGGCCGGACCAATATGGGCTGCCTTATGAAAATGTATATTTTAAAACCGAGGACAAGGTGCAGTTGCGCGGGTGGTTTATTCCAAGTGCCCAATATTCCAATAAAACAATTATTTTAATGCACGGTTGGGGAATGAACCGCGCGGATATTTTAAAGAATACTTATTTTCTGCACGATTTGGGTTTTAACTTGTTTTACTTTGACTTCCGCGCGCTGGGGGAAAGCGGCGGCAAAACGAGTTCTATCGGTTATTTGGAAATTAAAGATGCGGCGGCGGCTATCCGCTTTTTAAAGGAAACGCGTCCGCAGTTTTGCGAAAAAATCGCCCTCTACGGTTTATCAATGGGCGGTATGGTGGCTATTTGCGAAGCCGCCCGCAATCCCGAAGTGGCCTGTGTAGTGGCGGAAGCCTCTTATTATTCGTTCCGCCGCGTGGTGTCCCGTTGGGCGTGGGTGCATAATAAGGTGCCCTATTTCCCTATTATCCCGATTATTTTGCATTATATCCGCAAGAATTTGGGTGTAAATCCGGAGCGGTACAGCCCCAAATACAATATACCTAAAATTGCCCCGCGCCCTGTGTTTATTATCCACGGACGGTATGATAATTTGGTCCCGGCGGCACAGGCCAAAATGCTGTTTAAAAAAGCAGGCGACCCCAAGGAAATTTGGCTCGTGCCCGGGGCGCGCCACAACAAATGCGCCGAGGTGGGCGGCTTTGAATACAAACAGCGCCTGGCTGATTTTTTCCGACAGTATTTATAATTTTATACCCGCCCGGTGGCGGGTAACTTTTGTAAGGAGTTTATATGAAGCAGTTGGTGATTTTTGATTTGGACGGTACTCTTTTAAATACCATTGCGGACTTGGCTGCCGCAGCCAATCACGCCTTGGCAGCGCTGGGACTTCCCGTGCGCTCGCAAACGGAGTGCCAAAGTTTTGTGGGAAACGGAGTGGGCAAATTGTTGGAGCGCGCTTTGCCGGAGGGGTGCAAAACCCCGGAGTATATGGCTAAAATCCGCCCGGTCTTTTTTGAATATTACGATAAACATTTGGCTGATAATACGCTCCCTTATACGGGTATGGCGGAGTTGTTATCTTCCCTGCAAAAACGCGGCATCAAATTGGCGGTGGCGTCCAACAAATACCAAAGCGCCACGGAGCGTTTGGTAAAATATTTCTTCCCGGAAATTCATTTTACGGCGGTTTTGGGCCAGCGCGAGGGCATACCTGTAAAGCCGGACCCGACCATTGTAAACGATATTTTGTTTGCGGCGGGTTGCGCGCGCGAAGATGTGTTGTATGTGGGCGATTCGGACGTGGATATGCAGACCGCCAAAAATGCGGGTGTCCGCGTTTGCGGAGTGTTGTGGGGCTTCCGTACGCGCGGGGTTCTGGCCGGATATCAGCCGGACTACCTGACCGAAAATCCCCAAGAAATTTTAGATATGGTGATGTAGCCCTTTGTTTTACACGGCATAAAAAACTCCGCAGGTTGAAATCTGCGGAGTTTTTTGTGGCCTATTTTTGGCGTGCAATTAATAGATAATGGCTTTCGTTTGGTGGAGTTATCTCCCGGAAAGTTTGTCGGCCCGCAGGGTTATGGAAAGTGTTGTTCTAACATTAGAGGTCATTCTGCACTTGGTTCAGAATTACCTTATGGGTAGTGGTTGTTATTTAAAAGGACATACTGGAAGGTTTGTCGGCGCGGAGTGTTCCAGAGTCTATTCCTTGTTTTATAACAACAGATCCTGGACTACGACATTCCAGGATGACGACAACAACTAACTACCCAATCAGTAGATCCTGAAATCTATCAATAGACCCCGTACAGAAACACTACGGGGTGCCGCCTAGCGGTATGGGCGGCAATTTGGGATGACGGCAAAAAATGTTGTTTTTGTCTTTGTCGTTTCGCCGTTTATTGTAAAGGGGTTGTTTCGTTTTTTTTTTTGTTAAAATTTTGATATTCCGCGTTGGTTGTACCCGGATGTATCCGCTGTATAAAAATGCGTATAAAAGGCTGTTTTGCCCAAATATAAAGGTTTTAATAGGAGAAAAAATGAAAGGGTTTGATAAAAATTGGCGTTTTTTGCCGTCATCCCCGACTACTGCACTCGGGAATGACAACAAAAACAACAACGGCAACGACAGATCCCGTATAAAGACACTATGGGATGACGACTATATGAAAAAAGAAGGTCATCCTGAATTTAGTTCAGGATCTACATCGTGGGTTGTTAGCCGTGGCTTTACCCTTATAGAATTATTAGTAGTTGTCCTCATTATTGGTATTTTGGCGGGGGCGGCGTTACCACAATACCAGCGTGCCGTGCACAAAGCGCGCCTGACCAATGCTCTGCAAATTGCGTTTAATATCCGCAAGGCCCAGGAAATTTATTATTTAGCCAATGGAACCTATACCGGGGATTTGTATTCGTTGGATATTGATTATTCCAAAAGCGGTTGCACTATTTCCACTCCCCCTGACACCAGTATAATGAACTGCAAAAATACCATTTTTGATAACATTGTGGGTCCTGTCGGCAATCCGATAGGGCATAGAGTTTCTTTTGATTATTCTTCTGATAAAATTGTTAAGGTAGATGTTTATTTTGAACACTCTTCCAAGCCCAACCAAATTGAGTGTACGGGAAAAACCGACGAGGGCGTAGCCTTGTGCAAGAGCCTTAATTTATAAATTTTGGGCAATTTGTTTTAGGTATTTTTCAGCGTGTAGTTGCGCACAAGTTTCGTCTGGGGCGAAGTCGGTTAGCACTGCTATTTGCTGGGGGACGAGTTTTTGGCGGACAAGAGCCTTTTCATCCAGTTTTCCGCAAATAAAGAGAACGGGTTTTTTATATTTGTGCGCCAGTTGGAGTACCGCCAGAGGGGCTTTTCCGTAAAAAGTTTGCTTGTCTAATTTTCCCTCACTGGTAATAATAAGGTCCGCCCACGGAAAAAATTTTTCCAACCCCGCTTTTTGAAACAAAAAATCTGCCCCTAAAATTAATTGCGCACCGAAACAGGAGTATAGCCCTGATGCAATGGCGCCGGCCGCGGCGGTACTGGCGGCACGGGCGGGATTTGTTGCCCCTGCCGCAGCAAGAGCCTTGGCCCACGCGTCCATTGCTTTATCCAGCACTTTGACCTGTTCGGGAGATGCTCCTTTCTGTGGGCCGAAAACCTTGGCTGAACTTTTGGGGCCTAACAATGGGTTGGTGACGTCGGCTACGCCGTATATTTTTACGCCCGCAAAATTTTTCTGTAAGGCCGACAAATCTATGCGTTTTACGCGCAAAAGAGGTTCGGCTCCCAGCGGAAGTTCCTCCCCGTTTTTGTCATATAATTTTGCACCGCACGCTGCGGACATACCGGCGCCGCCGTCGTTGCAGGCTACTCCTCCTAACCCTACATAAATAATTTTTGCACCGGATTGGACGGCTTTGGACAACACCTGTCCTACACCGAAAGAGGACGCACCCAACGGGTCCAGTTCCTCTTTTTTTGCTCTGCCTAAACCGCAAACCCGGGCGGTTTCCACCACAGCAGTTTTTTTATCGGAAAGCAGTAAAAAAGAAGTCTTTTGATTTTTTAAGAAAGCATTTTTGGCGGTTAGTGAAATGGTTTTGGCGTGCGGGTCCAAGGTTTTAAAAAAATCTATAAATCCGTCCCCGCCGTCCGATACCGGGAGCGCGCGCACCTCGTGCTTTTTTTGCAAAGTACGCGTCAGTATTTGCGCCGCTTTTACTGCGCTTAAAGACCCTTTAAACGCGTTAGGCAAAACAAGAATTTTCATTAAAATTTCCAACTGAATTGCGCTTGTATCACCGTATTGGAGGCGGCAGAGTTTTTCAGTTCGCCGCTGCGTGGGGCAAATATTTGGCGCGCTTCTAAGCCGAGCATAATATCGTCCACCCACGTTTCCACGCCCACACCTGCGCCGCCTGCAAAGCCGTTTGATTTAATGGAGTTGCTTTGCATTTCGCCGCGGTAGTTTAAGGTCAGCATTTCATACATAGCCGAAGCGGTTACATAAAAAACAAAGCGGCTGTTGGGATTTAAATAATAGTTGGCGGTGGCGCCTAACGTAAGAATTTGTCCGCTGGTTCTTACGGTCGGGTCAGGGTAAGAAGGCTCGCGCCCGGCGGACATGTCCGCCGCGTTGGCGGCTTGTACGGCAGGGTCTTTGTCTGCAAAGGAAGCATTGGCTATATTAGCAATACCCAAAACAGGACCCGCCCACAAATTGCTCTCTTTTACGCGCCATAAAAATTTGCTGGATACTGCCGCACTTGTGCCGCCTACATCAATAGAATCGTCTTGTGCGTCGTCGCCGTCGCGGGCGGAATTATCCAGTTTTAAATCAAGCGGCATTGCCCCCGCCTGAATAGCAAAATATTTGGAAAAATCTTTTTCGCGCGGTTTATCCGCCGTTTTTACTGCCGGCTGAACTACTTTCTTTTTATTTAATTCTTCCTTAGCCGCTTTGGCAAAATCTGTTTGGCTGACAGCGCCTGTTTTTACCCCTTTTATAAAGGCTTCTTCGTCCGTCAGCAATTTGGGTGCGGCTTGGGTAACAGTGGCGGAAGGCGTAACAACGGAGCCGTTGACAACAGTGGCCTTTTGCGCGGCAAACACTTGGTCAATGTCGGAGTCAAACGTAAGTCCTCCGGCGGCTTCCACTACGGGGGTTGCACCTTTGGCGGCGGCCGCTTGTTTGGCTTCCTCTTTGGCCTGCTGGACTTGCTGTGTTTTTTCTACAAATTCTTTTTGAGCGTTTTGTCCGCGGTCGTAATCGTAGGCTTCAATAGATACAATTTGCGGCATATCCACGTTTACGGTGGCGCCGTCGTCGGTTTGTAATTTGAGGTTAAATTCGTCTAAGTCTAAAATCACGCCGACCAACTGGGTGCCGCCTTTTAAAATAATGCGGTGTTTGTCGGGTAAGATTTGTTCAATTTCGCGTTGGTTTAAGGTAATGGTACCAAACGAGGTAGCCAAATTAAGCGTATATTCGGTTTGGGATAAAATAGACCCGCTGATAAATTCCCCGGACTTCATTTTAATCGTTTCGGCTTGCACGGCGCAGGCCAGGCACAATAAACATAAAACGGCAAATACGCTTTTTTTCATACAACCTCGCTCACATAAAAAAGGCGGTACGCCAAGGCGCACCGCCGGATAAGTTATTTGGATTCTTCTTCCACAACGTCGGCGATATGCTCTTCTTCGGCGGGTGCTTCGTGAGAGCAGCAGCACGGCGCTACGGCACTTTTGATTTTGCGCAGCACTTTTAACACTTTGGCTACGGTCAAAAAGCCTACGGCGGCGGCTAAATCGCTGGCGACATAGAACGCGGCGGCAAGCCACATTTCACTGCCGGAAAGTTGCGGATGCGAGAAAATAGCATACGCTTGAAAAACAGCATAAACAAGTGCCAAATAAAAGAGTACCAGGAACAACACGGACAAGCCTTTCAAGCACAGCCAGTTGTGCGGAAACCATTTGGCACATTTGCAGCAATTAGACATAATGTATCTCCTTTTATGAGGGGAGCATTTACCCCCAACACATATATTGTATCAAAAGAACACGCCCCCGGCGATATTCCTTCTATCCGCTAATTTACCTTTTTGTGCGGTCGTGCGCAAGAAGGAAATTCGGGCTATTTTGTAAGTGCTTTTTGGGTGTCGTCCAATACCTGTAAACCCAAAATAAAAAAGCGTATGCCCGCGCAGGCCAACGCGGCTTGCAGGGCGGCTAATCCGTAAATACGGCGCATCGGCGCGGACGCGGCGGCCAAATCTCCGGCCGGAGCAAAAAAAGTGCCCGCCCAACACACCGCCGCATATAGGCCGATAGCCAAGGTTAAATAAAACACCACTAAAAAGAAACGCCGCAAGCCGTTTAATTCCACCCAGTTGTGTGGCAAATAGGCGGTAATTTTATTAAAAGCGTTTTGCATTTTTAAGCAACTCCTCTGCGTGTGAAAAAGCGGCTGAATTTTTATCTGCATTTCCGCCAAGCATACGGGCAATTTCCGCGGTAAGGTTTTCGCCTTGCAGGGGCATAATGGTTACCTCGGTGGAATTTTTATCCGCTTTTTTGGTTACGTGAAAGTTATGGTCTGCCTGTGCGGCTACTTGCGCCAGGTGCGTTACGCAGAGCACTTGGCGGCCTTGGGCGGCTTGGTGGAGTTTTTCGCCCACGAGCCAGCCCGTTTCTCCGCCTATGCCAGCATCTACTTCATCAAATACCATTACCGGCACGGTAGGAGCCAACACGGTTTTAAGGCCCAACATTACGCGGGAGATTTCTCCGCCGGAAGCAATATTTTTTAGCGGACGAAGGGCTTGCCCGGGGTTGGGGGAAAATAAAAATTCCACTTTATCGGCCCCCGTCGGACCTAGGTTTTCTTCGTCCATTTCTACCGCGGCGGAAAAGCGCACCGCATTAAAGCCCAGCGGACGGATTTGCTCCGTAAGCAGGGCGGATAATTTTTGCGCAGCGGCAAAGCGCTTTTCGTGTAAGGCGGCGGCTAATTTAAGCAAGGCTTTTTTGCCTTTTTCCAGTTCCGCCAAAAGTTCCTGTTCGTGTTCTGCGGAGTTTTGCAAATTGTTAATGCGTTCGCGCAGTTCGTCCGCCGTTTTTAACACGTCGCCTATTTCCGGACCGTATTTGGCCTTTAACCGTTTGATTTTTTCGTGGCGTTCCAACATTTTATCCAAGGCATCAGGCTCTAAATTAATGTCATCTTTGTATGAGCCAAGCGTGTCTGCCACGTCCTCTAACGTAACGAGTGCGTTGTTTAAATCGGCGGCAAGCGCGGATAAATTTTCATCTAATTCCGCCATACTTTCCAGTTCGCGTGCGGCTTTGCCCGCGCGGGCGGTGGCAGAATCTTCTGCATCGTACAGTTCGTGATAGGCTTCGCTCGCCATTTCCAACAGCCGACCGGCGTGTTTCATTTTGGGTAAGGTTTGCTCTAATTGTGCATCTTCTTCTGCCGAAGGATTAACCGCCTCTATTTCTTGTAATTGGTAGCGGCTCATATCTAAGAGTTGTTCTTTTTCTTGCGCGCTTAAACGGGCGGAGTCCAACTTGGCCTGTACGGCTTGTACTTGGCGGTAGGCATTTTCCACTTGCTTAACAAGCGCATCGTGTTTGGCAAATTTATCTAAAAGTAATAAATGTACGGACGGATGAAGTAAACTCTGGTGTTCGTGTTGTCCGTGAAAATCCACCAACGCGCGCCCGATTTTGGCAAGCGCGGAAACTGTTACCGCACGCCCGTCGGCCCAGGCTTTGTTTTTTCCTTTTTTGTCCAGTTCGCGCTTTAAGGTAAAAACGTCGCCCGCAATCTGAAATTCCTTGCGTAAATCTTCCGGCAGCATATCGCTGGAAAAGATGGCGGTAACGCACATCTTGTCGGCGCCGTCTTTAATAACAGATACATCCCCGCGTGCGCCTAAGGCAAAACCCAGGGCTTCAATTACAATAGATTTTCCGGCACCTGTTTCACCGGAAAAAACATTTAAGCCGGGTGCAAAGTCCAATGTTAAATCGGAAATAATGGCAAAATTTTGTACGCGCAGACGCGAAAGCATTAGCGGTTCCCCCAATTCAGTTTACGGTTTAAAATAGAAAAAAATCCGCGTTCCTTCGGGCACAGCAGTTTTGCCCGTACGGGGCTGCGGGTAATTTCCAATTTGGCGCCGGGCGGCAAGGATAAATTAATTTGTCCGTCAATGCTGGCCAGGGCGCGGCTGGTTTCCTGTTTGAAAGTGGGCGCGAGTGTGAGCGTGGCATTACCTGGCAAAATAAGCGGACGTTGGTTAAGGGTGTGCGGACAAATAGGCGTAACTAAAAGCACATCAACTTCGGGTTCAATAATCGGGCCGCCCGCCGCCAGCGAATAGGCTGTGGAGCCGGTAGGAGTGGAAACAATCACTCCGTCTCCGAAATAAGACGGAATTTTTATTCCGTTAAAAGCGGCTTGTGTCAAAAAAGAACGCGGCTCGGCGGCACGCAACACACAATCGTTAAATGCCAGAAACTCTTGCACCTGCCCGTCTTGGTCCAACAAACGGGTTTGGAGCATAAAGCGTTCGTTGAGCGCACATTTTCCGTCCAGTAACTGCTGTAAAGAATTTTTAAAATCGTTTTTTTCGCACGCGGCCAAAAAGCCCAATGTCCCGCAGTTAATGCCAAAAATCGGGATATGCAGCGGCGCGGCGGCGCGGGCACAGCAAAGCATAGTGCCGTCTCCGCCCATACTTACGAGCAAATCGGCCGGGTGTTCCGCCAATTCATCAAGCGACGTAATAACACGCACCGCCAAGCCTTTTTGGGCCAAATAATCCCGTACCTCCTGCGCCAGCGGTGCGACGGAGGTTTTGCGGATGTTGTAAAAAACGGCTGCGGAGCGGAATTGCATTACTTTTATTTTAGCAAAAAACAAATAACCCTTTTTAGACTTACCGCACGCAGGCCCCACTAGACCAAAATGATATAATATACATATAAGGTAAAAGAAAGGGGGCCTACTATGTGGGACTATACGGAAAAAGTAATGGATCATTTTAAAAATCCGCGCAACGTGGGAGCCATTCCCAACGCCGACGGTACGGGCCAAGTCGGCAGCCTGGTGTGCGGGGACGCCCTCAAATTGACGATTAAAGTTAACAAGGATACGGACGTAATTGAAGACGCTAAGTTTGAAACTTTTGGCTGCGCCAGTGCGATTGCCTCCTCCTCTATTTTGACGGAAATGGTCAAGGGCAAAACGATTGCCGAAGCGTCCAAAATCACTAACCAGGATATTGCGGACGCGCTGGGCACTTTGCCCGCCGAAAAGATGCACTGCTCGGTAATGGGGATGGAAGCCTTAGAGGCCGCCGTTAAGAGTTACCGCCAAGGCGGGAAAGCCGTGGTGTTTGAACAGCAGTCGGAAAAGATTGTCTGCCATTGTTTTAACGTGTCGGAAGAAACGATTATCAAGGCTATCCGCGCCAACCACTTAAAAACGGTGGATGATGTAACCCACTTTACCAAAGCGGGCGGCGGTTGTGGACGTTGCAAAGGCGAAATCCAAAAGATTTTAGATAAAGTAAACGGAGCCAATGAAACCTCAAACGCGCCGAAAACTTTTGCACAAATGACACTTGTGGAAAAAATTAGAAAAATTGAACAAGTGTTGGAAATCGACGTCCGCCCGATGCTAAATATGGACGGCGGTTCTGCTGAACTGGTGGACGTAAACGGCACGGTGGTCAAGGTCCGCTTGGTGGGTATGTGCAGCGGGTGCGCCGGTGCGGCGGGGACGCTCAAACATGTTATTGAAAAAGCCTTGCAAGAAAAAGTGGACCCTTCTTTGACGGTGGAACAGGCTTAATATGAAAGTGATTTATTTGGATAATAACGCCACAACCCAATGCACTCCCGAAGTAGTGGAAGCGATGCTTCCTTATTTTAGCGAGAAATACGGCAACGCATCCAGCATGCATACTTTTGGCGGCAGCAACCGCCACGTGATTGATGCTTCCCGCAAGCAAATGGCTGAATTTTTGGGTGCCGCGTACGCGGACGAAATTATTTTTACATCTTGCGCGACGGAAAGCGACAATACGGCTATTTTTTCCGCGGTGCGTTCTTTCCCGGGGAAGAAACATATTATTACCTCGGCTGTGGAACACCCGGCCATTATGGAGCCGTGCCGCTATTTGGAAGCGCAGGGCTACCGCGTGGATTACATTGGCGTAGATGAATTTGGCCGCTTTAATATGGACCAATTTAAAAAAGCCATTGACGGAGATACCGCTATCGTTTCCGTAATGTTTGCCAACAGCGAAACGGGAACCATTTTCCCAATTAAAGAAATTGCCCAAATCGCGCACGAGAACGGGGCTATTTTTCATACGGACGCTGTACAGGCGGTGGGTAAAATTCCGGTTGATGTGCAATATTTAGGTGTAGATATGCTATCCTTATCTGCCCACAAATTTCACGGGCCTAAGGGTATTGGCGTGCTTTATGTGCGCCGCGGCACCCGGTTTATGCCCTATTTAATGGGCGGACACCAGGAAAAACAACGCCGCGCCGGCACGGAAAATGTACCGTACATTGTGGGAATTGCTAAGGCGGCGGAACTCGCTCAAAAGCGTTTTGCGGACGGTGTTCCCGCCAAAATTTCCGCCTTGCGTGATAAATTGGAGCAGGGCATTTTAGCCGCTATCCCGGATGTAAAGGTAAACGGAGACGTATCCAACCGCGTGCCGAACACCACCAATATCAGTTTTGGCTATATTGAAGGCGAATCTATTTTGATGTATCTTAATGATTTTGGCATTTGTGCATCTTCGGGCTCGGCCTGCACCTCCGGCTCGTTGGAGCCGTCGCACGTTTTGCGTGCAATGGGGGTGCCGTTCCAGTTTGCGCACGGTTCTATCCGTTTTTCGCTCTCGGACCAAACGACAGAAAACGATATTAACCTGGTGCTAAAAGAGTTGCCGCCCATTATTGAACGGCTGCGTAAAATTTCGCCGTTTTCGCGCTTTGCCGCTTAAATAAACTGCTCCCTAGGGGAGCAGTTTATTTATGTAGGAGAGTCAAATGAAAAAACTGTTGCTAATTTTATTACTGTTATTTCCATTAGTTGTTTCCTCCAAAACCTTAGTTATCTTTCATACGAGCGATACTCACGGTTTTTTTTATCCCCAAAATAAAATAGGCGGTTTTGCCGCTTTAAAAAATGTGATCAACCACGAGAAAAAACCGTTTCTTCTGTTGGACAGCGGGGACTTTGCCAATGGTACGGCAGAAGCCAAATTCTCCCGAGGGGCCAAGGCCGTGCAACTGATGAACGCCGTGGGGTATAGTGCCGTTACTATCGGCAACCATGAATTTGATTTTAAGGATGCTGGGATTACCGCATTAATCCAAGAGTCTAAATTCTCTATTTTGGCGGCTAACTTGCGCGAAAAAGCAACGGGACTCTTGCCCGCAGGCGTACAGGCTGCACGCGTGTTTAATGTGGACGGTATAAAGGTGGCGGTTATCGGACTAGCCAATAATCACCCCTCACAGCCCACGCAAAAATATACTTTTATTAAACCGCTTACGGCTCTGTCTAAAGCCTTGCGAGAAGTGGAAAAACAAGATCCTGCCGTGCTAATCGTGATTGTGCATGATTCTTTTGTGGATTACCAACACGATATTTTGCCCTATATGGGGCAAATTGCCAAGCATTTCCCCGGGCGGGTGCAGGTGGTGTTAGGCGGGCACGCGCATAAAATAGTCAACGAATATTTAGAAAGCACCTTGTATGTGGAAAGCGGGGCGCACTTGGAAGCAGTTTCCAAAATCACGGTGAACGTGGACGACGAAACAGGTAAATTTTTATCCGCCCAAGCGAAGTTAATCTCCTTAAATGTGGACGAGGTGGGACAAGATAAAACCGTTGCTAAACTGGCCGAAGAATTGCGGGAGCCGGGGCTTGATAACGAGGTTGCGGTGATTACCAAACGCCTGTCCAAAAAGCCGATTTTACCTAATACGTTAGACGGCGAACTGGACGATTGGTTAGCAGATGAAGGACGTAAAATAACCAAAACGGAAATTTTTATTCACAATACAGGTGGTACTCGTATGGATTTGTTGCCCGGGTCGCTGACTCGCCGCCAACTGATTGATTTATTTCCTTTTAACGATGTTTTAATATCTATGGAAGTGCCGGGTTATACTCTCAAAAAGTTTATTAAATCTGGGCTTGTGCCGTGGAATAAATACGCTTATTCCGGCATAACAGTTTCTTTTGATAAAATTGGTCCTAACCGTGTAAAAAATTTACAAATAAAGATAAACGGCAAACCGCTTGAAAAGCGTCAAATCTATCGCGTGGGGACGAACTCTTATATTGCCAGACAGGCATTGTTTATGGATTTGCCCCAAAAACAGGTTGGCAACCAAAAGGTCAGCCAATTAATTGAGCAAGCGCTATCGTCCGGCGAGTTATTTACGCCCCCGACCGGCAGGATTACCTATCGGCAAAAATAAGAGCAACTTGAACACATCCCGTCGTTTTTGTTAGGATAAATTATCTGCTTTTAAGGAGGTTTCCAATGAAAAAAACTTGGCTTTTGCTGTTTGCGGCAATGTTGTTGCCCGTAGCCTTACTGGCTAAAACGACTACGATTTATCATACCAGCGACGTGCACGGCTTTTTCTTTCCGCGCAACGGACAGGGCGGTTTTGCCGCGTTAGAAGCCGTGCTGAAAAAAGGCCCGCAAAATTATTTGCTGTTGGACAGCGGGGACTTTGCCAACGGCACGGTGGAAACCCGTAACTCCAAAGGCTTAAAGGCGGTGCAAATTATGAACCGTATGGGTTACGACGCGGCCACTATCGGAAACCACGAATTTGACTTTAAAGATGCCGCGGTTGCGCCTATTTTAGCTAATGCACAGTTTGCTATTTTGGCCGCCAACTTTTTTGATAAATCTACGGGCAAATATCCTGCCACTGTACAACCCTATAAAATTTTTGATGTAAATGGCATTAAAGTAGCCGTTATTGGTTTGGCGAACAGGACTCCCACTACTCCGGCTAAGTCTTATTTTTACGGAAAACCGTTTGATGCTTTGGAAAAAGCCTTAAAGGAAGTAGAAGCCCAACAGCCCAATTTTGTGGTGGTTATCGTGCACGATTCGTTTAAAGACGAAAAACACGGGGTGGCCTCCTATGTAGGGGAAATTGCCAAGCGTTTTGAAGGCCGCGTGCAGGTGGTGTTGGGCGGGCACGCGCACAACATTTTGCAAAACAAATATGTAAACGGTACGTTATTTGTAGAAAGCGGTTGCTATTTAAATAACGTAAGCCGTATTACCGTGGAAACGGACGACAAAACGGGCAAGGTGCTATCTGCCAAGTCCGAACTGGTTCCGCTTATCATAGCCGAAACGGGCGAGGATAAAGCGATGAAGGAATATGTTGATTCCTTGCGTGAACCTGGGGTGGATGAGGTAGTCGGCGAAGCCAAGGAAACCTTGTCCAAACTTCCGTTATCCAAGGACCGCCAGGATTCCCCGCTTAACGACTGGATTGCCGACTTACTCCGCAATTATTCCGGTGCGCAGATTGCCGTGCACAACAACGGCGGCACGCGCGTGGACCTTAAAAAGGGGGAAGTAACAAAACGCGATTTGATTGAAATTCATCCGTTTGATAATACGGTTACGTTGGTAACGGTAGACGGTAAATTTTTAAAGAAATTTGTAAAAAAGGGTTTTGCCCCGCGCAGTTTATATACTTATTCCGGGTTGACGATTACTTATAAACAAACAAAACGCGGAAAGGTGAAAGACCTGAAACTGTTTATAGACGGAAAACCCGTAGAAAACAACAAGAAATATACGTTGGTTACCAATTCTTATATTGCCGGTGGCGGGAGCGAAGGCTGGATGTTTAAGCAAATTCCGGCGGAAAACAAAAAATTAGCCGGAAATAAAACTATCCGCGATTTAATGGAAGACGCCCTTAAAAAGGGGCCGGTAACTGCCCCCGAAACCGGGAGAATTATCAAACGCTGATATGCGCGTAAAGTCTATTCTTTTTATTTTACTGGCGGCCGCCTTATCAGGCGGCTGCCTGCACGAAGAACTGCACCCGGTGGATGTTTATTATACTGCTGATGTGCAGGGATTTTATTGGTCCCGTATGGAGCCGCGCTTTGAAAATAAAGAAGCGGGCGGATATGCGGTGCTAAAAAATTTCTTGCAAACCCGCCCCGCCCCGTATTTGCTGTTTGACGGCGGCAACTGGTTCGGCTCTGCGCCGGAGGGAAATTTGACCAAGGGTGCATATGTGGCCGAACTGACCAAAACCATCCCTTATACAGCCGGGTCTGTAAGTGATAAAGACTTGGTTTACGGTTGGCCGTCCTTGCGCAATACTGTGCGCGAATTGCCTTATCCTTTTATCGTTTCCAATTTGAAGTTGGAGGGCAAAATTCCGTGGCCTATGCACGATTATCAAATTCGTACGGTGGACGGTATAAAAATCGGCATTTTTGGTTTAATTGACCCACAGGCTATTAATAAAAATAAAGGCCGTTTGTTGGGTTTAACCGCGCAGGACCCGGTACAAATAGCCAAGGATATGGCATCTCTTTTGCGGGAAAAAGGTGTTGATTTTATCATTGTATTAAGCGCGCTCGGCGAGGAACAAAAGGACGGAGTCAGTGATGCTTCTTTGGCCGGAGAGGTGGAACATTTGGGGCTTATTTTAAGTGCCAATAAGGACCGCGAAAACGCCGAAACCGATACCGTCAATAATACCTTTATCGTCTATCCCGGCTCCAAGTTGGATAGTATCGGGCATATCCGCCTGTTGTTTGATAAAAACAAACAAGTGCGCGAAGTAAAATTTGAAGATATCCCTTTGTTTAAGGAAGAGTTTGGCGAGGATGAAGAAATTGCCTCCCGTGCCGCGGCGTTGCGCGCGGATACCCGCAAAAAAATGAATGCCCGCGTAGCCGATATGCCTCAGCCGGTGGCAACCTCGCTGACGGCGGAGTCTCCGCTAGGGGATTTGTTAGCCCAGTGTTTATACAAATGGTCCAAACTGGACGGCGCAATTATCAATTCGGACTCTATCCGCAACGCGTTGCCCGAGGGCCGGGTAACGGAATATGATTTGTATAAAACATATCCGTATGGTGATAATATTACCTTTATTACTATTAAAGGCGCGGCCTTTTTAAAAGCATTGGAAGATTCTTTAAATGCCAAGGATAATTTCCCGCAAGTGGCGGGGTTTACGGTGTCGTATGCGGTTACGCAAGAGGGCAAAAAAATCCGCCAAGTAGTGCTTGAAAAAAACGGACGCACGGTTAATCCGCGCGAAACATACCGCTTTGCTGTTACGGACCATGTGTTGGCGGGCGGTTTTGGACACGACGGCTTTATTGATTCGCTGGAATTTAAAAATACCTTTGTGGAAGCACGCCAAATTATGCGCTCCTGTTTGGTCCGCCAAAAAACGGTTGAACTGCCCAAATTGGGTCGCTGGAAGAAAGTAAAATGAGCCTAATCCGTCCTTTAAAAATAGGGTCCTTTACCGTTCCCAACAATTTAATTTTAGCCCCGATGGCCGGTATTACAGATTCGCCCTTCCGCGTGCTCTGTTTAAAAGGCGGGGCAGGACTTGTGTGTGCGGAAATGGTGTCCGCGCACGCCTTGCACTATGGTAACGAAAAAAGCGGCAAGATGTTGCGGATAAACCCCAAAGAGCACCCGGTTTCTATGCAGATTTTCGGGTCAGATGAAACTACGATTGCCGAGGCGGCCAAAAATGCCGAAGCCTGCGGAGCCGATATAGTAGATTTAAATGCAGGATGTCCCGTTAAAAAAATTAATAAAGCGGGAGCCGGCTGTGTTTTGATGAAAGATGAAGCAAAATTGGGCAGGTTGCTGGAAGCCGCCGTCAAAAGCGTTAAAATACCGGTAACACTCAAAACACGCATTGCGTTAACGCACAAGGAATTGCTGGGAGTGCGCCTTGCTAAATTGGCCGAAAATTGTGGCTGTGCGGCGGTTACTTTGCACGCGCGTGCAGCGGTGGACGTGCACAGCGGAGAGCCGAATATCGGGGCGGTTGCCGAAGCGTGCGCAACAGTTAAAATACCTGTTATCGGCAACGGTGGAGTATTGACGGCCGAAACAGCAAAAAAATTTTTACAAGCCGGATGCGCCGGGGTAATGATTGGGCGCGGAGCCATTGGCAATCCGTTTATCTTTCAAGACATTATTAATGCTTTTGAAGGCAAAGCACCCGTTAGTAATTCGCCTGCAAAGCGGCTTGAAATTTATTTGAACCTCATCCGCGAAAATGTTTCTTATTACGGCGAACGCATTGGTGTAAACCGCAGCCGGAAAACAGCCGGATATTGGATAAAGGATTTCCCCAACGCCTCGGAAATGCGCGGCCTTTTTGTGCGGCTGGATACCTTGGCAGATATTGAAAAGTTATTTGCGGAAACCCTGGCCCGCCTGCGTGCATAAAAAAATCCCGTAAAATCTTGTACATTTTGATATAATATATAGGAAACCACGAGTCATTAAGACAGCGGCCAACCACTCCGCTGCGCATTAATTACAAAAGGTAGAAACAAAATTATGACAAAAACTTTTTTGCCTTCCGTAAAGGAAGTGGAAACCACCCGCAAATGGCATCACATTGACGCCACGGGCCAGACCCTGGGCAGATTGGCTACCCAAATTGCCGTCTTGCTTATGGGTAAACACAAAAAGACCTATACGCCCAATATGGACTGCGGCGATTTCGTCGTCGTTACCAATGCCGGCAAAATCAAATTGACCGGTAAAAAAATGGAACAAAAGGTTTACTTCTCCCACTCCGGCTATGCCAAGGGTGGTAAAGAAACCCCGGTCAAAAGAGTGTTGGAAAACAACCCCACCAGAGTTTTGGAACTGGCCGTTAAAAGAATGTTGGACGAAAACAAACTTCGCGCGCCCAGAATGAAACGCTTGCGCTTGTTTGCTGGCGAAGAACACGCTTTCACCGAACGCTTTGGTAAATAAGAGGGATAGAAATTTATGAACAATACGAAAGAACTCAAAACCGGAAGAAGAAAAACCTCCGTCGCCCAAGTTGAACTTTTAAAGGGTAAAGGGGTTATTACCGTAAACGCCAAATCTTTGGATGAATACTTCGGCAACCACGCCCGCTGCAAATCTGCCGTTAAGGCCCCGCTCGTGGTTACCAACCTGGAAAAAGAATACGACGTTACCGCCAAAGTAGTGGGCGGTGGTGTGTCCTCCCAGGCAGGTGCTTTGCGCCACGCGATTGCGCGCTCTATCGCCGCAATGAGCGAAGATCTTAAAAAAGCCGTCAAAAAGGCCGGTTATCTTACCCGCGACCCGCGTATGGTTGAAAGAAAGAAACCCGGTCAGCCCGGTGCCCGCAAACGCTTCCAGTTCTCCAAACGTTAATCGTTGGCTGGAAACTTGCAGGAAATGTTTTACAAAACCCCCGCTCTTTGGAGCGGGGGTTTTCGTGTACAGAGAAATAGTAAGCGGGGGATATTTATTGTTGTTCTCCCCAAGTGGGGGCGGGCCGTGCTAAGGGTGCGGTTTGTTCAGCGTGATATGCCACAGGTATTCGGTATTGCCGTGTGTGCCTTTAATCGGGCTTTCTATCACTTCGCCGCAAACACCGCCGTATTTTTCTTTTAACTGTTCATTAAAAAAATCTTGTACGCGCTTAATGGCCAGTTGGCGGTTTTCTTCGGTTTTTACAATGCCGTGCGGCACCTGTTTGGGGGTGAGTTCAAATTGAGGTTTAATTAAAAGGACAATTTCGCTTTGCGGCGCCATTACCTTAAAAAGAGGCTCCATAATCATTGTAAGCGAAATAAAAGAAACATCTACCGCCGCAAATTGCGGGGCCGAATCAAACAAATCTGCCGTCATATAGCGGGCATTAGTTTCGGGCTTAAAGTGGAAATTTTTGTAACGGCGCATTTCGTCGGCCAGTTGTCCCTTTCCTACGTCCACGCCGTAAACTTCTTTGGCTCCGGTCTGAATCATACAGTCGCTAAATCCGCCTGTTGCCACACCGATATCCACGCACACTTTGTTTTTAATATCAATGTTCCAATGTTTTAAGGCTCCTGCCAGTTTTAGTCCGCCGCGTGATACATACGGGCAAGATTTTTCTTTAATAGAAATTTTATCTTCGGGCAAAATGGTGCGGTCGGCGCGGGTGTCAATTTCACCGTTTACCAATATTTCGCCAGCCATAATGGAAGCCTGCGCGCGGTTGCGGCTTTGAAAAAATCCCTGTTCTACCAAGGCCATATCCAGACGTAATTTTTTATTTGCCATTTTCGTCCTCGGCGAGTTCCGTGTTAAAGGGCTCGGTCATCATTTCGGCCCCCTTCTTTTTTAGTTCTTCCACTTTAAATTTAACCGTTTCTAATTTTTGTGAAAGTTCTTTTGAAAGGGTTACTCCCTCTTCAAACAGTTTGACGGAGGCGTCCAAATCGGTTTGTTCTTCTTCTAACTTGGCGACGATTTCTTCCAAGCGGGAGAGTTGTTTTTCAAAATTAAATTTTGTCATAAATCCTCACTTAACAGTGGTATGAATCATACCGTCCTGTACTTGAATATATACGGTTTCGCCCGGGGCGGTTTGGTGCACCCGGCTGATGACGGAGCCGTCCTGCTTGCGCGTAATGCTGTAACCGCGTTTTAACACGGCCTGCGGCCCTAATGCCGCCAGTTGGCCTTGGGCTAGTTTAAAGCGGTGCGAAAAGTTATTTAATTTTTCCTTCCAGGCATTTTCTAAACGCGCATTTAATTCATCTAAATCTTGTTCTTTGCTTTGCGTAATAGTTTCCGGGTGAACGAACACGCGGCTGTTTGCGCACAAGTCATATCTGCGTTTGGCGCGTTCGTAAAATAAACTGACAGATTGCAACAGCCGCTTTTGCAACTGTTTTATATAATCTTGCGTATTTTGGGAATTTTTTACCACCAGTTCGGCCGCGGCTGACGGAGTGGGCGCGCGCAAATCGGCCACGAAATCGGCAATCGTAAAATCTACCTCGTGCCCCACACACGAAATGACCGGAATTTTGCTTTTAAAAATAGCCCGGGCGACGGTTTCTTCGTTAAATGCCCATAAATCTTCTATACTTCCGCCTCCGCGCCCCACCAACAACACATCTAATGCGGGCTTAAAGCGGTTCAAATCGGCGATGGCTTGGGCAATTTGCGGGGCGGCTTCGTCCCCTTGTACCAGTACCGGGGCTATTAAAATTTCTAAATGCGGACTGCGGCGCTTTAAAACGGATAAAATATCCCGTACTGCCGCACCCGTGGGCGAAGTTACAACGCCAATTCTTTGCGGATACGCGGGAATCGGTTTTTTATGTTCGGGGGCGAAAAGGCCCTCTGCTTCCAACTTCTTTTTTAATTTTTCAAATTCTAAATAGAGGTTTCCCTTGGCTAACGCTTCCACGGTTTTTACAACAATTTGGTAGCGGCCCTGTTTGGCATAGCAGGAAAGGCTGCCCCATACGCGCACCTGCAAGCCTTCTTGCAGTTCGCCCGTAAATTTGCGCGCGTCCCACTTGAACATAACAGCAGACAACAATGCTTCCCTGTCTTTTAAATCAAAGTAAACGTGTCCGCTGGCGGCTTCGCGCAAATTGCTGATTTCGCCCTCTACAAAAATATCGCGGAAGACTCCCTCCAAAGTTTGCTTAACGGCAAGCGTAATGGCGGTAACGGTAAAGACCTGTCCTCTAAAAGGGGCTTCCGGTTCCATTTATTCTCCTTTGATTTTTTTGAGCCGCTCAATGAGTGCGGCTTCTTTGCCCAATATGCCGGGAGTAAAAAATTTCATTGGGCTGGGCATATAAAGTTGCCGGACATAATGATTGGGGTAATCGTGGGCGTATTTGTAGCCGTTGTTTTTTCCGCCGGAACGCAGATTATCCGGCACTGGGCGGTATTTGCCTTCGCGCACTTCTTGTAAGGCGGCATTGATAGCCAGGTAAGCAGAGTTGCTTTTGGGACAACAGGCCACATAAATAGCCGCGTGGGCCAAGGGAATACGCACTTCGGGCATTCCCAATTCTTCTGCCGCTTGAAAGGCGGATTGCGCAATCATCAGCGCGGCCGGTTCAGCCAACCCTACGTCTTCACTCGCACAAATTAAAATACGGCGGGCAATAAAGCGCGGGTCTTCGCCGCTTTCCAGCATACGTGCCAACCAATACACGGCGGCGTCCGGGTCAGAACCGCGCATAGATTTAATAAAAGCGGAAATGATATCGTAATGCTCGTCGCCTTTTTTATCATAATTTAAGTGGCGGCGCTGGATGCACTCTTGCGCAATTTCCAAAGTAATGTGCTTTGTTTTATCCTCGCCCGGTTCGGTGGTAACGAACGCCAATTCGGCGGCATTTAGCATTTTTCGGCTGTCGCCGTTGGCTTGGGTGATAAAGTATTCCGCGGCATCCGGAGCGATTTGTGCGTTTTCTTTCTCGGCGGCACGCGTTAAAATTTTAAGCAAATCTTTTTCGCCCAATGCTTTAAATTCAAAAACGGAAAAACGGGATAACAGCGCGGTGTTAATGTAAAAATAAGGGTTTTCGGTTGTAATGCCGATTAAAATAATATCTCCCCGTTCCACGGAAGGCAACAGAACATCCTGCTGTGTTTTGTTAAAATGATGAATTTCGTCCAAAATAACCAAAGTGCGCTTTTGGTCAAAAGAGGGGGTGCGGGCGCGTTCTTTGGCTTCCGCCAACACTTTTTTGATGTCTGCTACACCGGCTGCCGCCGCGTTTAGTTCTACCGTGTATGATTGCGTGCGTGAGGCTATATAGCGTGCGGTGGCTGTTTTGCCGCAGCCGGGCGGGCCGAAAAATACGGCGGATTTAATCATATCCGCTTCCAACAGGCGGCGAAGCATTTTGCCCGGACCTAATAGATGCGGCTGTCCGGCAAATTCCTCTAATGTTTTGGGCGCCTGGCGCGCGGCCAGCGGGATATTTTCGTTTTCTTGCATAAAATTATTTATGGTTAGCGTTCAAGGCGGATTGTAATTTTACAATCAAATCGTCCACGCGCGATTCTTCTTCCTTGCGTTTTCCGCCGTCATTTTGGCGTTGTAAATATGCCACTGCCGCAAAGTGCAGCGCGGTAATAAGGGCTTGTTTGAGCGTATCTATTTCGTCTAATCCTTGCATATATTTTTCCACCGTCGCCGCCAGGTCCGTCAGTTCCACAGCCCCCAGTTCGGTGGTTTCTATATCCAGCGGGATACGCTTTATTTCTACTTGAACAATCTCTTTGGCCATATAAGTTTATTTTACTTTTTTCCTTCTTTTTTGTGCAAAAAGAAGCAAAGTTTAGATGCTCTTTTTCTAATCGTAGAAAAAGAACCAAAAATACTCGTTGCCCAACGCCTTATAAAATGCAGGTTTTGGTGGGTATTTTATAACTCGCCTGTGGCTCAAACAAATCAAAATATTACCCCGCCAAAACCGCCTCTTATAAACAAGGCAAGGGGAGCAGAAACGGACAAACGGGAAAAACGGCTTTAAAATTCCTCTTTATTTTCCCTATACAGCCGCCTAAAATACTATAATAAGATATATGACTATTACCGAATTTCAACAAGCCTGCTCTGCTATTGAGCAGGACTATAAAACAAAAATCAGCCAAGCGGCCGATTTAGCCGCCGTGGAAGAATTGCGCGTTGCGGCCCTCGGGCGCAAAGGCGCATTAACGGAACTTTTAAAAGGCTTAAAAGATTTTTCCATTGAAGAAAAGAAACAAGCCGGTCCCTTGGGCAACGCTTTGAAAGCCGCCTTGTCTGCCGCGCTTGACGAAAAAACCGAATTTTTTACTGCTAAACAAATTAATGACGAATTAAATAAAGTTACCTTAGATTTAACCCTTCCCGGCTACCCCGTGGCCAAAGGCCACCGCCACCCGCTTTCCGTGGCGCAGGACCGTATGACGGATATTCTTTCCCGTTTGGGTTTTGAGTGGGCCGAAGGGCCTTGGGTGGAGGACGAAAAGCATAACTTTGATTTGCTGAATATCCCGCTGCACCACCCGGCGCGTGATGCACAGGATACTTTCTTTGTGGACGGAAAAATGCCTCTTGTCTTGCGCACACATACCTCTAACGTGCAAAGCCGGTATATGGAAAAACACAAACCGCCGCTTCGCATTATGGCCCCCGGCCGCGTATTTAGAAACGACAGTTTGGACGCTACACACAGCCCCGTATTTCACCAAATTGAAGGCTTGTATGTGGATAAAAATGTGAGTATGGCCAGCCTTAAAAGCGATTTAACCGCCTTTATGAAAGGGCTTTTTGGCAACAAGGCCGAAATCCGCTTCCGCCCCTCGTTCTTTCCGTTTACGGAACCTAGTGTAGAGGTTGACGTAAAGTGCGTTTTCTGCCAAGGAAAAGGGTGTAATGTGTGCAAAGGCAGCGGCTGGATTGAAATGCTGGGTGCGGGTGTGGTTCACCCCAACGTGCTTAAAAACTGCGGCATTGACCCGGAACAGTTTAGCGGATACGCCTTTGGTATGGGTGTGGAACGCTTGGCTATGATGATGCTGAACATTAAAGATATCCGCACATTTTATGAAAACGACTTGCGCGTATTAAAACAATTTTAAGGACAGATTATGAAAATTTTGTATTCTTGGCTCAAAGATTTTATTGATATTGATTTAACCCCCGAGGAATTAGTAAAAAAACTGACCGACCTTGGTATTGAAGTGGCTTCTGTGGAAAAGACAGGGGCAGATTTTGAAGGGGTCCGTGTGGCCCAAATCATCAAAATAGAGGACCACCCCAATTCCGACCATTTGCACTTGGTAACACTGGACTTGGGCGGTGGAAAAACACAGCGCGTGGTGTGCGGCGCGCCAAACGTGGCCATCGGACAAAAAGTGCCGCTTGCACTCTTGGGAGCCCGCGTGGGTAAAATGGTAATGAAACCGGTGGTGCTTCGCGGTGTTCCGTCCGAGGGGATGATTTGTTCTTCTGACGAATTAGGTTTAACCCATACCCGCGCACACGGAATTTTGGAGTTGGATGAAAATTTGGAATTGGGCACGGATGTTGCCTCCCTCTATGGCAAAGCGGATTCTTTGTTTGATTTGGAAATTACATCAAACCGCCCCGATTTGCTCTCCCACCTGGGGGTGGCGCGTGAACTGGCGGCGCTGTTAAATAAGCCCGTTAAAATGCCCGCTATTAAAGATTTGCCCGGCGAAGGAAAAGCATTAAATGTGGAAATTAAAAACGCCGAAGCCTGCCCGCGCTATATCGGGCGCGTTATCCGCGGGGTAAAAAATGCCGAATCGCCCGAGTGGCTCAAAAGCCGTTTGGCTGCGATGGGGCTGAACCCCAAAAATGCGCTTGTGGATGTAACAAATTATGTGATGTTTGAACTGGGCAATCCGCTCCACGCGTTTGATTTGCGCGAAGTGGAGGGCGACACCGTTATCGTCCGTAACGCGGAAGAAGGGGAAAAGTTTACCGTATTGGGCGGGCGCGAACTGACGTTAAACGCCAACTGCCTGATGATTGCCGACAACAAAAAGGCAACCGCTTTGGCGGGTATTATGGGCGGAAAAGACAGCGGTATTAAGGACGATACGAAAGATATTTTTCTGGAAGCCGCTTATTTCAACCCGCCTACCGTGAACAAAACAGTCAAAAAATTTGCCATTTCGTCCGATTCCTCCCAACGCTTTGAACGCGGAACGGATATTGAAGGGGCTATGACGGCAATGCGCCGCGCGAGCGATTTGTTTGTACAAATTTGCGGTGGTACTCCCAGCGAAATCAACGATGTTTATCCCGTTAAATACGAAAACCCGACGGTTGTGTTTACTCCGGCGGAAATTAACGGCATTTTAGGCACGCAGATTAGCGATGAGCGCTTAAAAGAAATCTTCGGCCGCTTGGCGGCTGAATTTCACGCGGACGGCGAAAAATGGACTTTTAAAGCCCCTACGCACCGCCGGGACTTGAACCACAAATGGGACTTGGCAGAAGAAGCCGCCAGATTTGCGGGCTATGATATGATTCCCGTAAGTGAAACAAAAGCCAGCCTGATGTTTGCCGATAATCCAAAAGGGATTGATTTAGGCAAAAAATATGCCTCTGCGTTAATTGGGGCGGGTTTCTGCGAGTGTAAAAATATTGATTTCTTAGGAGAAAAAGAACTCAAAACTTTTGGTTTTGACCCCAAGTTTTGCATTAAAATTAAAAATGCCTTGGCCCAAGGGTGGGATTATTTGCGCCCGACTTTGTTGCCTTCTTTGCTCAAAAATGTGGAGAGCAATTTCCGCTTTGGCAATACTAATTTAGCCTTGTTTGAAACGACCAAAACTTTCCAATCTATTAAGGGCTTTCCGGTGGAAGGGTATGCGGTGTCCGGCGTTTTAACGGGAACTTTGGAGCAGGAAAAATTCTTTGGAGGGGCGGAAAAACCGGTAGATTTTTATTGGTTAAAAGGCCTGATGCAGGCGGTGTTGGCCGACGTGGAGGGGGTAACTTTGGTTCCGTCCAAAAAAGCCCCGGTATATATGCACCCCAAAATTTGTATGGATATTATGCTGGGCGGCAAGGCAATCGGCTTGTTTGGCAAATTTCATCCGCTTGCGTTAAAGGCTTGCGGCATTAAAACTCCCGAAGTATGGGGCTTTGAGTTTGCCACGAAACTGATTGAAAAGGCTTTTTCCGCGCAAGATTTTAAGCCGGCCAAAGCGGTGGCGGTATTTCCGCCGTCTTTGCGCGACTTGTCGGTTGTGGTGGATGAAGAAAAATCTTATGCGGATATTATCAGCGCGCTTGAAAAAACACCGCTTGATGTGGACCTTTCGTACCACTTGATTGATTTGTATCAAGGCGAACATTTGCCTGCGGGCAAAAAAAGCGTAACGTTCAGTTTAGCCTTTTCCAATAAAGAACGTACCTTGAAAGACAAGGAAACGGACGACGCGTTTAACCGCATTGTGGAACAGTTGCGCGTGCAAGTGGGAGCGGAACTGCGGTAATATGCAGGAAAAATTAAAACAACTGGAACTTTTAACGTCGCAAATACTCGCCCGGCAGAAGGAATTGCAGGGCGAGAACGGCGCGTTAAAGGCGCGGGTGCGCACCTTAGAGGACGGCTTGGAAAAATTAAAAAATACGGAAGCCGAATTGCGCGAACTGAAAGAGTGGAAAAAGAACACGCAAACGGTTCTAAAACGATTATCCTCCCGGTTGGATAAAGAAATTGCAAAGGCCAAAGAACACGAGGAAAACATCGTTTAGTGTGGCCTAAGCGGTAGATTTAAAAAACGGAACGCTCCATACCGGGCGTTCCGTTTTTGTCTGGCTGAAAAAGATTTATGCGGCGGGCATCATCGCGGCTTTTACGTCTGCCCCCATCGGAGTAGGCATTCCGTTTTTATTTACACAAACCAGTGTGGTTTTTCCCTTGGTGCATAAACGGCCGTCTTGGTTGGTAATGAGGTTTTCAAACACAATCTTAATGTCCGACACCTCCAATACTTTGGTGGATACGTCAATTACATCCGCGTAACGTACGGAATATTTGTATTCCACTTCCTGCCGGGCTACCACAAAGTACAATCCGCGTTCAATAAGCGCGGGCACGGAAAAACCTTTTTCCGCCATATAGAGGGTGCGCGCTTCTTCAAAATATTTTAAGTAGTTGGCGTAATAGACTACATTTCCACAGTCTGTATCGTGATAAAAAATAGTTTTTTTCATTTTATTCTCCAATAATTTTAATCAAAATCCGTTTGTTTCTTTGTCCGTCAAATTCTCCGTAAAAAATAGTTTCCCACGGGCCGAAATCCAGATGTCCGTCCGTAACCGCCACCACGACCTCGCGTCCGAGCAGGGTGCGCTTTAAATGCGCGTCGCCATTGTCTTCTCCGGTCAAATTGTGTTGGTATTTATCAACCCCGTAGGGGGCCAGTTTTTCCGTCCAGCGTAAAAAATCTGCGTGCAGGCCGCGTTCGTTATCGTTGATAAATACACTGGATGTAATGTGCATAGAATTAACAAGGCACAAGCCTTCTTTTATGCCGCTTTTAGCCAATGCTTCCTCTACTTGCGGCGTGATATTTACGATTTCGTAATGTTTTTCCGTACAAACAGTTAGATATTGGGTATAAGATTTCATATAATAAATTATACTTGATATGGAGGTCCGGCAGAACGGCCGTATGTTATGAAGAAAGAAGAATTAATGGATTTACTGCGTAATCCCGCCAAGTATCACCAAAAAAAACAAGCGGCCCAAAACCCGCAGGGGGCGGCCAAGGCCCAGTCGGCCGCTACAACTGAAAAACGCACACAGGACACGCTCTTGTTGGGTGTGGGGATAGGTGTGGTGGCGTTGGTGTTAATTACGATAGTGATTATTTTATCTGCCCAAAAAAGAGCCGATAACTTAACGGCGGCCTTGGACCCCAACCAAGTAAAGGGATTGGCGGCGGCGAATACCGAGTTTAATCCCAACACCGGGGTAACGTATGTGCAACTGCAAGAGGGTCAGGACCGCAACGTAGCCGTAAGTAACTTAGGCTCCACATTGCCGATTATCAGCCGTTTTAATTTTAAAGCGTTTACTCCTAAGAGTTACGAAATTATCGGCGCGGCTCCGTGGGCACTTACGACCAATTTTTCATCTAATTTAGCAGACCCCGATTTGATGCGTTATCTGTTGGCTAACGATAAGATGTGTAAGGCCTTTTTAGCCCGCCCGGACGTGGCTCCTTTGTTGGAGGACCCGCAACTTCTGCTGGCGTTTAGCGAGGACCCAAATGCGATGTCGGAATTTTTTGATAGCGAAACCGTCAAACAGGTGCTTGCCAGCGAACCGATGGTACTGGCGGTGGCAAACAGCCGTTTTATGAGTTATTTGCTTATCAGCAAGGCCGTTAAATATTTCCGCGACCGCCCGCAGGAAGCCGCCCGCATTATTGCATCAAATCCGCATTTAAAAGCCTTGCAAGGAAACCCCTATATCCGCAAAGCGGTGGAGCAAAATACTTACTTAAAGCCGATAGCAACTATTTTGTTGGGCGGAAATTCTACGACGGGAAAAGCACAAAAAACATCCCGAAAAAAATAAATATTGTACACAACGTAAAAAATTTGTTATAATTTTATTGTTGAAGGTAAACAGATTTATGCGGGCGTGGTTCAATGGTAGAACGCGACCTTGCCAAGGTTGAGACGAGAGTTCGATTCTCTTCGCCCGCTCCATTTAAAAGCCCCGGTTTAATCCGGGGCTTTTGGTTTTTTATATCTTGCTTTTTTCTTTTCTTCATATTCCCAAAAAATTAGTCGGGGATGATGCCTTTATGAAACAAGAGGTCATCCTGAATTTAGTTCAGGATCTACCTATTGTGTTTTTGTTTGTTGTTGTTGGACCTAGCGGCAAATTACCCAAGCGGTAGGTCCTGAAACGAGTTCAGGACGACGTCCTTATTTTGTCATCCCGAAGTGTTGTTATACGGGCTCTGTCGTTTTTGTCGTTGTCTTTTTGTCAGTTGTTCATGAAGGGGTTGTTTCGTTTTTTTTTTTTGTTAAAATTTTGATAATTCGCTGTGGATATACCCGGATGTATCTGCCGTATAAAAATGTGTATAAAAGGCCGTTTTG
>NZ_JAJWTS010000023.1:0-16333 GCF_021632165.1 Candidatus Avelusimicrobium fimicolum | reverse complement strand
AATCGTACCCACGTTCACGTGCGGTTTGCTGCGGGAAAATTTTTCCTTTGCCATTTGTTTACACTCCTAATATGAAAGATGCAACCCCTGCGCCCGGGATTTCCAAGCGCAGGGGAAAATGGTTATTAAGCGGCCACTTTTTCCGCGGTGCGTTTTTCAATAATCGCTTTTGCGACGTTAGCCGGCACCTCGGCATAGTGGCTCGGTTCCATAGTGAACGAAGCGCGGCCCTGAGAGAGGGAGCGTACGTTCGTGGCGTAACCGAACATTTCGGCGAGAGGTACTTCGGCGCGTACATAGCGTACGTTGCCTCTGACACCCATTTCGCCAATCTGACCGCGGCGGGAACTCAAATCACCAATGATATCACCCAAGTTGGCTTCCGGAGCCACAACTTCTACCTTCATAATAGGTTCCAGAATAATCGGGTTGGCTTTCTTCGCGCCGTCCTTCAAGGCCATAGAAGCGGCAATCTTAAAGGCCATTTCGGAGGAGTCCACTTCGTGGAACGAACCGTCAAACACGGCCACTTTAATATCCACCAAGGGGTATCCGGCCACAGCACCGGAATCCAGTGCTTCGCGGCAGCCCTTTTCAATAGCCGGGATGTATTCTTTCGGAATACGGCCCTGGGTAATTTCGTTGACAAATTCAAAGCCTTTGCCTTTTTCCTGCGGTTCCAAGCGGAGGAATACGTGCCCGTACTGACCGCGACCACCGGACTGACGGACGAACTTGGTTTCCTGTTCAACCGTCTTGGTGATGGTTTCGCGATACGCTACTTGCGGCGCGCCAACGTTGGCTTGCACGTTAAATTCGCGTTTCATACGGTCCACAATAATATCCAAGTGGAGTTCGCCCATACCGGAAATAACGGTCTGACCCGTTTCTTCGTCGGTGCGGACGCGGAAAGTCTGGTCTTCTTCGGCCAAGCGGGCCAAAGCGTTGGACATTTTTTCTTCGTCAGCCTTGGATTTCGGTTCTACGGCAATAGAGATTACCGGTTCAGGGAACGTGATGCTTTCCAACACAATCGGGTGGTCGGGAGAGCAAATCGTTTGACCCACGCGGGAGTTTTTGATAGCCACGGTGGCGGCGATTTCGCCGGCGCCGAGTTCTTTTACTTCTTCGCGTTTATCAGCCATCATACGCATCATACGGCCGATACGTTCCGTGGCGTTTTTGCCGGGGAACAAAACCGTATCACCGGCTTTCAAAGTACCGGAATAAATGCGGAAGAAACTGAGTTTACCCACAAAGGGGTCCGTCTGAACTTTAAAGATAAGACCGCAGAAGGGTTCGTTGTTGGAGGCTTTGCGGTGCACTTCTTCGCCCGTATCGGGGTTGGTCCCTTTGACAGCCGGAACGTCCACAGGAGAGGGTAGATAATCGTTCACGCAGTCCAAAAGCGGCTGTACGCCTTTGTTTTTGTAGGAAGAACCGCAGATTACCGGGAAGAATTTACCCGTAAGAGTACCTTTGCGGATGGCTTTTTTGATTTCTTCAACCGTAAAGTCCGTTTCGCCGTTTAAGTAGCGTTCCATAATTGCTTCATCAAAGTCGGCGAGTTTTTCAATCATTTCCGTATGGGCTTTTTTGGCAGCGTCCACGAGGTCAGCCGGAATTTCCACTTCGTTGAAAGTGGCTCCGTTATGGTCGCCGTCCCAAATGATACCTTTCATCTTTACCAAGTCCACGATGCCGACGAATTTGTCTTCGGCGCCGATAGGCAACTGAATCGGGCAGGCGTTGCCACCCAATTTTTCCTTAATGGAGTTGGCGGAGCGGATAAAGTCCGCGCCGATGCGGTCCATTTTGTTAATGTAAGCAATACGGGGAACGTGGTATTTGTCGGCCTGGCGCCATACCGTTTCGGACTGGGGTTCTACACCCTGCACACCGTCAAAGCAGCAGACGGCACCGTCCAACACACGCAAAGAGCGTTCCACTTCGGCCGTAAAGTCCACGTGGCCGGGAGTGTCAATAATGTTGAGTTGGCAGTCCTTCCACACGCAGTAAATAGCGGCGGAGGTAATGGTGATGCCTCTTTCTCTTTCCTGTTCCATCCAGTCCGTTACGGAAGCGCCATCGTGCGTTTCGCCGATTTTGTGCACTTTACCCGTATAGTACAAGATGCGTTCGGAAGTGGTCGTTTTGCCCGCGTCAATGTGGGCAATAATACCAATGTTTCTGATTTTCTCAATCGGATAGGTTTTGAATTCAGCCATAACTTAATTCCAAATTACCATTTAAAGTGAGCGAAAGCGCGGTTGGCTTCGGCCATTTTATGCACGTCTTCGCGTTTTTTGAAAGCGGTGCCTTCTTTTTTGGCGCCCAACATAATTTCTTCGGCCAATTTTTCAGCCATCGGGCGGCCTTTGCGGCTTTGCGCGGCGCCGATGAGCCATCTCATAGCCAAGGAGGTGCTGCGCAAGGGCTTTACTTCGGTCGGCACCTGATAGTTGGCACCACCCACGCGGCGGGCTTTTACTTCCACGAGCGGGCGGACGTTTTCAATACATTTATTGAAAACATCAAGCGCGTTTTCTTTGGTTTTTTCGGCAATGATAGCCATCGCATCGTCCAACAAGCGTTCGGCGGTGGAGGTTTTGCCTGCAAAATTCAATTTGTTAATGAACCGGGACACGAGCACGGAATTATATTTATAATCCGGCGCGGGCTGCGGTCTTCTGTCTCTGGGTCTTAAACCTTTTCTCGGCATATTCTTTATTCAACTCCTAAAAATTATTTACCGGCTTTGGGTCTCTTTACACCGTAAAGAGAGCGGCCTTGTTTTCTGTTTTCCACACCGGAAGCATCCAGCGCGCCGCGGATGATGTGATAACGCACACCAGGCAAGTCTTTCACACGGCCACCGCGCACGAGCACGATGGAGTGTTCTTGGAGGTTATGTCCCACACCGGGAATATAAGCGGTTACTTCCACTTTGGAAGTAAGTTTTACACGGGCCACCTTTCTCAAAGCAGAGTTCGGTTTTTTAGGGGTCGTGGTATAAACACGGGTGCAAACGCCTCTTCTCTGGGGGCAGGCTTGCAACGCCGGGGATTTCGTTCTGTGAATTTCTTTCGCCCGTCCGTATTTCACTAATTGATTTACTGTCGGCATTATTACTTCTCTCCTGTTTCTTTGCGTTTTTGTTCAAACTCTTGGGCAATCTGTCTGGCGGAAATACCTGTACCCGCCGGAATCAAATGGCCTACAATTACGTTTTCTTTCAGGCCTTGCAATTCGTCCACCTGGCCCGTAATAGCCGCGTCCGTAAGGACTTTCGTCGTCTCTTGGAACGAGGCCGCGGAAATAAACGATTCGGAAGCGAGGGACGCTTTGCTGATACCGAGCAAAATGGTTTCTGCATCGGCTAAGCGTTTGCCTTCGGCCTTCATCTTGGCGTTTTCTCTAAGCCAACTTGCGCGGCTCAAAATTTCGCCTTTGAGGAAGTGGGTATCACCCGCATCCAGAATTTTCACGTTCCCCAACATCTGACGGACAATAACCTCAATATGTCTGTCGTTAATTGTTACGCCCTGCAAGCGGTACACTTCTTGGATGGCGTTTAACAGGAACTCTTGCGCTTCTTTTTCGCCCTTCACGCGCAGCACGTCGTGGGGGTCAATGGCGCCGTCGGTAAGGGCTTCGCCCACGCCAACGTGATCGCCTTCATATACTACGAGGTGTTTGCCTTGCGGGATGCTGTACTGCTTGACCTGGTTGGTCTCTTCGTTCCGCACGACAACCTCAATCAAACCTTTGGGAGATGTTTCCAGGCTAACGATACCCTCAAACTCGGAAATAATTGCCGGGTTGCGGGGGCGTCTGGCTTCAAACAACTCCGCGATTCTGGGCAAACCGCCGGTGATATCTTTGGTACCGCCCGCTTCGCGCCCGATTTTGGCAAGCACGTCGCCGGGTTCCACTTCTTCACCGTTCTCCACCATCAGGATCGTATCAATAGGCAACGGCAAGTTTACTTTTTTGTCTTTACCTTCAATGCTGATGCGCGGGTTCTTTTTGCCCATACGGCTCGCGGTAATTTTGCGTTCAATTACGCCGGTTACTTTGTTGCGTTCTTCCTGCAAAGTTATACCTTCAATTACGTCGGTCAACTTTACAGATCCGTTCGCTTCGGCCAACACCGGGATAGAGTGCGGGTCCCATTCCGCGAGCAAAGAACCTTTCTTTACGGTCGCTTTATCCGTAGTGTAAACGGAAGCACCGTACTGAATCTTGTATTCTTTTATTGTACCATTTCCGGCCTCAACAAAGATAGAGCCGTTTCTGGAAATACAAATTTTATTATCGTAACGGTTCGTAATAACCTTCATATCTTTAAAGGTTACTTTACCGTCAATTTCAGCAACTGCCTGACTGCGGGACAACACGCGCGAAGCCGTACCACCGATGTGGAACGTACGCAAGGTTAACTGCGTACCAGGTTCGCCGATGGACTGGGCGGCAATAATACCCACAGAGTCCCCCGGGTTGCTCTTGGCAGAGGTGGCCAACTGCAAGCCATAGCATTTGGAGCACACGCCAAACGGGGCTTCGCAGGTCAGTACGGAGCGGATGCGTACAGATTCCACACCATATTTTTTGACCAATTTGCTCTGTTCCAAGGTAATCAAATCGCCTTCTTTGATAATGGTTTTTTCTTCTTCGGAGCCGTCGGCGCGTTTCACCTTTACCACGACGTCTTCCAAACTGGTGCGTCCCAAGATACGTTCTTCAATGGGTTCCACCATTTCTTCGCCGCTCATCAAAGATTTAACTACAATACCGTTATGGGTTCCGCAGTCTTCTTCCGTTACCACTACATTGTGGGCAACATCTACCAAACGGCGGGTTAAATAACCGGCGTCGGCCGTCTTCAAAGCCGTATCGGACAAACCTTTACGACCACCGTGCGTGGAAATAAAGTATTCCAACACAGACAAGCCTTCGCGGAAGTTAGCGGTAATCGGGTTTTCAATAATTTCACCCTGGCCGCCGGTAAGTTTCTTTTGGGGTTTGGCCATCAAACCGCGCATACCGGCCAACTGGCGGACCTGCTGGCGGGAACCGCGGGCACCGGAATCGGCCATCAAATAGACGGCGTTAAAGCGCTGTCCGCTATGTTCTTTATTAGACGGGTCGTATTTGCCTTCTTCAAACTTCTTCATTTCTTTGAAGAGTTCGTTGGCAACATCGTCGGTTACACGGGTCCAAATATCAATAACTTTGTTATAGCGTTCGCCTTCCGTGATGATACCGGCTTCGGCCTGGGCCTGAATCTCTTTAACCTTTTTCTTGGCCTCAGTAATGTATTTCTGCTTGGCAGACGGAATCGTCATATCCGCAATGGAGATGGACAAGCCGGACAAAGTGGCATAGTGATAACCCATCTTCATAATCTTGTCCAAGAGTTGTACGGCTTCGTAGCGGC
Organism: Candidatus Avelusimicrobium fimicolum; assembly: GCF_021632165.1. NCBI lineage: Bacteria > Pseudomonadati > Elusimicrobiota > Elusimicrobia > Elusimicrobiales > Elusimicrobiaceae > Candidatus Avelusimicrobium > Candidatus Avelusimicrobium fimicolum. Next base: position 10,893 of record NZ_JAJWTS010000023.1, on the reverse strand, counting down.
CGTATTTTTTGCTCTTGTAGCATTCATCTACCAAGGAAGCCAGTTCTTTCTTGCCGACCGTTTTATTAATATATTCCCAACCTTTCGGCATAGCCTGGTTGAAAATAATGCGGCCCACGGAAGTAAAATCTTTCCACTTGGAGGCATCTTTTTCGTCTTTACCTTCCAAGCCGGGTTCCGGAATAGCGTTAATACCGCGCACTTTGATTTTAGCGTGGTAAGAAAGTTTGCCGTATTCCAAAGCCACTAAGGCATCTTCTTTGCTGCCGAAGATAGAACCTTCGCCGATATCGCCGTCTTTAATCTTAGTCAAGAAACTTACACCCAAGACCATATCGTGAGACGGAGCGGCAATCGGTTTTCCGGATGCCGGGGACAAAATGTTGTTAGAGGCCAGCATCAAGGTACGGGCTTCCATTTGGGCTTCCAAAGAAAGCGGTACGTGCACGGCCATCTGGTCACCGTCGAAGTCAGCGTTGAAAGCGGCACAGGTAAGCGGGTGCAACTGGATGGCTTTACCTTCAATAAGTACCGGTTCAAAGGCCTGAATACCCAAGCGGTGCAAGGTAGGAGCGCGGTTTAACATTACCGGGTGGCTCTTGGTTACCTTTTCCAAAATATCCCAAATTTCGGGGCGGACTCTTTCCAACATCTTTTTGGCGGATTTAAGCGTTACGCCTTCCTTCTTCATTAATTCGCCAATGATAAAGGGTTTAAAGAGTTCCAAAGCCATCAATTTCGGCAAACCGCACTGGTGGATTTTCAAGTTCGGGCCGACGACAATAACGGAACGGCCGGAATAGTCCACACGTTTACCGAGCAAGTTTTGGCGGAAGCGGCCGTGTTTACCTTTAATGCTGTCGGACAGAGATTTAAGAGGTCTGCCGCCGGGGCCGATAAACACTTTGCCGCGGGCACCGTTTTCAATTAACGCATCCACCGCTTCCTGCAAAAGACGCTTTTCGTTATAAATCATCACTTCCGGCGCGCGCAGGGATTCAATGTGTTTCAAGCGGTTATTACGGTTAATAATGCGGCGATACAAATCGTTCAAATCGGAAGCCGCAAAACGGCCGCCGTCAAGCGGAACGAGCGGGCGCAAATCCGGCGGAATTACCGGCAAGATGCTGATAATCATCCACTCCGGGCGGTTGCCGCTTTCCTTAAACTCTTCCATCGTTTTAATACGGCGGATAAGTTTGGTGCGTTCCATTTCGCTCTGCGTATTCTTTAATTGCTCGTGCAAGGCAGGAATTTCTTTATCAAAATCAATGCCTTCCAGCAAGGTTTTAATAGCCGGGGCGCCGATATCCACTTTTAAGCGGGAACCGTGTTTTTTGCGGGCTTCGCGCACTTGCACGTCGGAAAGCAAAGTGCCTTTTTTGAAGTCCACGCGGCCGGTTACGCTGTCCACGCAGTCTTCAATGACCACATAAGCGGCATAATAAACCACACGTTCCAAATCGCTCGTGCGCATATCCAGCATAATACCGATGCGGGAGGGGTTCTTTCTCAAAAACCAGACGTGCGCCACCGGTACGGCCAATTCAATATGGCCCATACGTTCGCGGCGGACTTTACTTTCGGTAATTTCAACACCGCAGCGGTCGCACTTAATTCCTTTAAATTTTACCCAACGGTATTTGCCGCAGGCGCATTCGTAGTCCTTGGTGGGGCCGAAAATGCGTTCGCAGAACAGACCGTCGCGCTCCGGTTTCAAGGTGCGGTAGTTAATGGTTTCGGGTTTTTTGACTTCGCCGAAAGACCAAGCCATAATCTGTTCCGGACTGGCAATACCGAGTTTAATGGCATCAAAGTCAAAGAAGTTCAGTTCGTTTAATTTTTTAACTTTTTTCGTTTGCATTGTTCAAATCCCCGGCTTATTTAGCGGCTCCTTCTTCTTGTGCAGGAGCGGCAGGGGCCTCTTCCTTTGTATCGGAAGAGGCGTCCGGCGTTTCGCCGTTTTCAACATTTTTAAGAAGTTCCACACTTAACCCTAACGCTTGGAGTTCTTTAATCAATACTTTAAAAGATTCCGGTACGCCGGGTTGGGTGGGCGCTTCGCCTTTGACAATGGATTCATACATCTTCGTGCGGCCGACAAAATCGTCGGATTTCACGGTTAAGAATTCTTGCAAGGTATAAGTGGCGCCATAACCTTCCATAGCCCATACTTCCATTTCACCGAAGCGCTGACCGCCGAACTGGGCTTTACCGCCCAAGGGCTGACGTGTGATTAAACTGTAAGGCCCGGTGGAGCGGGAGTGAACCTTATCTTCCACCAAGTGAATCAGTTTCATCATATACATATAACCAATGGTTACTTTTTCTTCAAAAGGTTCACCGGTTCTGCCGTCATACAGCGTAATGCGGCAGTAATCGTCCGGCAGGTATTTGGCGGCATATTCTGCGCGCGCTTTGCCGGTAAGACCTTTGTCGTCCAAAATCTTTTCTTTGGCTTTGCGTATTTCGTTCACTACGTCCGCTTCGCTCGGGCCGTCAAAGACCGGGGTGGCGGCGTTGTAGTGCAGGTAGTGCGCGGCCCAGCCGAGCATTGTTTCCAACAACTGACCCACGTTCATACGGGAAGGAATACCCAACGGGGAAAGCACAATATCAAGCGGAGTGCCATCCGGCAAGAACGGCATATCTTCTTCCGGCAAGATACGCGCCACTACACCTTTGTTACCGTGGCGGCCGGACATTTTGTCCCCCACGTGGAGTTTGCGTTTGGAAGCAATATACACTTTAACAGATTTGTTCACCGTAACGGCGAGTTCGTCGCCTTGTTTGGAGAACTCAATTTCGCGTTCGTAGTGTTCCACGGCTTTCTTTTCCATTAACTTATACAGCGCGTTAATGCGGGTTTCTTCCTCTTTCAGCGCGGTTTCCTTCTTAATGGTTTCTTTGGCATTGGCCAAAGCGCGTTTGCGCTGTTCTTTTAAGAGAGTCAGCGTGGCATCTTTTTCGTTTTCTAACGCAGTCAAACGGGCTTTTTCCTCGGATTTCGTCAGTTTTTCTTTGCGGACGAAAACACGGGTGCCTAAAATTTTGCCGCTGGTGCCGGGCGGTACGCGCAAGGAGGCGTCCACCACGTCGTCGGCTTTTTTACCGAAGATTACTTTGAGCAAGCGTTCTTCGGGGGTTAATTGCTGTTCGCCTTTCGGGGTTACTTTACCGACTAAAATATCACCGGGTTCCACCACCGTAGCGGGCAGCACGATACCGTCGTTGTCCAAATGGGACAAGGCTTCCGCACCAATGTTCGGAATATCGCGGGTGATTTCTTCCGCACCCAACTTGGTGTTACGGGCATCCACTGTAAATTCGTGCAAGTGGATAGAGGTAAAAACGTCGTCCTTTACCAAGCGGGAAGACACCAAGATAGCGTCTTCGTAGTTATACCCTTCCCAGCACATAAAACCTACGAGCATATTGCGGCCCAAAGCGAGGTAGCCGTTATCCATAGACGGACCGTCGGCAATTACCTGGCGGGCTTTTACATTATCGCCCGCTTTTACAATCGGGTGCTGGTTGATACAGGTATCTTGGTTGGAGCGTTTGTATTTCAAAAGTTCATAGATATCGCTGGAACCGTCTTTGGTTTCAATGATAATTTTGGAAGCATCCGCAAACTGGACACGTCCGTCGCGGCGGGCTACCACAGCGGTCCCGGAGTCGCGGGCGACTTCGTGTTCAATACCGGTACCCACATACGGGGCTTCCGGCATCAAAAGCGGCACACCCTGGCGCTGCATGTTACAACCCATCAACGCACGGTTCGCGTCGTCGTGTTCCAAGAAAGGAATAAGAGCCGCAGACACGCTGATAACCTGTAACGGGGAAACATCCATATAGTCCACCTGTTTCGGCTCCACATACGGATAATCCGCGCGGACACGGCAGGCGACTCTGTCGGTTTCCATTTTGCCGTCTTTGCCCAGCGGCGTATTGGCCTGGGCTACAAATTTATCGTCTTCGGCATCGGCGGTTAATTCTTCCACCTGGTTGGTTACTTTTCCGTTTACAACTTTGCGGTACGGGGTTTCAATCAAACCGTACTTGTTTACGCGGGAATAGCAAGCCAAAGAGGTAATCAAACCAATGTTCGGACCTTCCGGAGTTTCAATCGGGCAGACACGGCCATAGTGCGTATAGTGTACGTCGCGCACTTCAAAGCCGGCACGTTTTCTGTTCAAACCGCCGGGACCCAAAGCAGACAAACGGCGCTTATGCGTCAATTCGCCCAACGGGTTAATCTGGTCCATAAACTGGGAAAGTTGGGAAGTACCGAAGAATTTGCGGACAATCGCCTGCACGGGCTGCGCGTTTACAAGCGCGCGGGGCGTGAAGGAGGTCAGTTCGCGGTTCATACGGTCGCGGGCTGTTTTAGCCATTTGGGAAAGGCCGATGCGGATTTGGTTTTCCAACAATTCGCCAATACCGCGCACGCGGCGGTTGCCCAAGTGGTCAATATCGTCAACTTTAAATGAAAAATCCGGTCCGTATTCCTTCTGTACGTCTTCGCCGGCGTTTAAGGCAAGCAGATATTTAACCGTTACAATGATATCTTCGGGAGATAAAGTGCGGCGGTTATCTTTCGGCGTGGTGAACTTTTTGAATTTGAATTTGCTAATCAAATCAAACATATTGGCAAACTTCTTGTTGATTTTATAGCGGCCGACAAAACTCAAATCATAGCGGCGGATATTGTCAAAAACTAAATTATTCAGGAAGGTTTCCGCCTGTTCCTTAACGACGAAATCCTGCCCGCGCATCTTTTTGTAGATTTCAGCCTGCGCTTCGGCAGCCGTGCGGATAGAATCCTTGCGGTGCTCCAAGGTGGCCAAAATACCGGGGTCGTCTTGGCGGGGTTTACCGCAGATGACTTTAATGGTTTTAACTTTCTTTTCAATTAAGGTTTTGAAAAGTTTATCGTCAATAGGTAAAGCGGCTTTATCGTCCAGGTTCCACAGCACTTCGCCGGTGGCCGGATCGTAAATATCGTCGGCAGCGTAACGGCCGATAACACCTTCAATATTGGAAGCCTTGACTTCAATGTCTTCGCATTTGTAAAAAGTCTGGATAATTTGTGCGTTGGTTTCCAGGCCGCAAGCGCGAAGGAACGTGGAGGCCAACACTTTTTTCTTTCTGTCAATGCGGACCCACAACGCGTTCATCAAGTCAAACGAAAATTCAATCCACGCGCCGCGGTATGGGATAATGCGGGCCACATACAAGCGCTTACCAAAAGTGGACTGTTTCTTTTCCTCGTCTTCTTCAAAAATGATACCCGGAGAGCGGTGCATCTGGCTGACAACCACGCGTTCGGCGCCGTTAAATACAAAGCAGCCGGCATCGGTCATTAAGGGTAAATCGCAAAGGGTTACGTCCTGGTCGGACGCTTCTTTCATTTTGCCGTTTTTCTGCTTGACATATAAGCGCATCAAGGCCTTCAACGGCGCAGAATAGGTGCTGTCGCGCACGGTGGCTTCCGCCGGAGTAGCGTAGCGGGGCGAACCTAATTCATACTTCAAAAATTCAAGTCTCATACTCCCGTCGGGAGCTTCAATAGGGAAAACGTCTTCAAAAGCGGCTTGCAAGCCTTTCAATTCCCGCTTGGCGGGAGGGACATCTAATTGCAAAAAGTCCACGAAGGACTGTTTTTGCATGTCCAGCAAATCGGGTAAGGGAAGTTTGGTGGAAATTTTGCCGAAATTTGTTTGTTTTTCAATCATTTCTTTTCTTCCTGCTGTTTGGTAACGGACCACGGAGCCGCAACGCACTCGGCTGTCGGTCCGCCGTTATACCCCGTATAGGGTACGTAATCCCACCCCCGCTAAATGCGAGGGGTGGGATTAATAATTCGTCGGTTGAACTATTTGAGTTCTACGGTGCCGCCGGCTTCGGTGATTTTCTTTTTGAGTTCTTCAGCTTCGGCTTTGGCAACGTTTTCTTTTACGGCTTTCGGGGCGCCTTCAACCAAGTCTTTGGCTTCTTTCAAGCCCAAGCCGGTGATTTCGCGCACTACTTTGATGACGGCGATTTTTTTAGCAGCGTCAACAGCGGTCAACACAACGTTGAATTCGTCTTTTTCTTCAGCGGCGGCAGCGGCAGCAGGAGCGGCAGCGGCAACAGCCACGGCCGGAGCAGCGGCTTTCACACCGAATTTTTCTTCAATAGCCTTCACGAGTTCGGAAAGTTCCAGAACGGTGAGTTCAGCAATAGCGTTTACTAATTCTTCTTTGGTCATTTTAGCCATTTTATTTTTTCCTTGTTTCTTATAGAGTAGCTGCCTTCTGCCTAAACCGTGTTTAGGCCCGTGCATTTATCCTTTCGGGCTACTACCGCACTTGGCGGGTTTAGATTTTACCATTTAGGAAAACGGCAAGGCGTTGGTCCTAAGACACCGCCCGTACTATTTCGTATTTTGGGGCGGATTTCCATTTTTGCTCCTTGCATAATTTCCACTATGCAAAGTTGCAAAGAAAATGAAAATCACGCCTGCCAAAATCCAAAATCGCTTCCGTATCGCTTACGCGCACAAAAGCACCACCCGTTTTCCGCGCGCCCAACGTCGGCGCGTACGTTACTATTTGCCCTGTTGTTTGTCTTCCAAGGCTTTGATAACGTAGGCAAAATCCCGTATCGGAGCTTGCAACACTTGCGCAGACTGGGCGACCGCGTTGTACAACGCACCGGCCAACTTGGACAGGTTTTCTTCTTTGGTACCAATGGTAGCCAACTGTTTAACCTGGTCTTCGTTGTACCAGACGCCATCAGAATAGCAAGCACGAAGCTTCAAAGCCGTAAACTTTTTCTGAAAGTCCACCAACGTTTTGGCGACGGCGGCAATGTCTCCGCCTACCGCAATAGCCGTCGGGCCCTGAAAGAGTTTCTCATCAGCGCCTTCAATATTGGCTTGGCGGATGGCGTGATCTACGATAGCGTTGCGTTCCACACGGAATTTTGCTCCGGCGGGCGCTAATTGCTTGCGCAGTTCAGCCATATCCACGAACTTCAAGCCTTGATAGGCCGTGAAGAACAGGGTGCCGCTCGCGGTAATTTCAGAAGCTAAGTCTTGCGACTTTTGTTTCTTTTGGTCTTTTGTCAGGTTCATTTTATTGCCTGTTTTAATAACGGAACCGGCCTTCTTTTCTGCACCTAAAAAGCAATTTTTTAGGCAGAGAAAACGACAGCCACAAACTCCCTTTCCTTCGTTTTACCGTCGGAGGAGTTATGGTTCTCGTTACAAATCGGGTTAATTACTTCTATTATATTTTATCAATAAAAGCCGCCAAATGCAATCCTTTTTGCAAACGTTTTATCCGCGGCTCTTGTAATTATTATACCAAAAATTTAAGGAAATTTCTATATTTTTCCGCTTGATTTTGCTGTATGGTTCACTGGTTTTTTCACGGCTCATCGGAATCATATACAACATCCTGATTTTCCGTATCCGGGCACCATTTAGTGGCTTTTAGCGGAGCATCCGCCGGGTAAAAGTCAGCCGGTTTGTCTTTGCACACAAAAGGGCAGCCAACAACAGAAGAATCCCTATCCTCTAATATTCCCTTCCATTGGGTCGGGTCTCCTGTTTTAAAGACTTCGGGCCAATATGCACTTAAAAATTCTTCATTCACCGATAACGTTGCTACTGCTATCCAAGTGGATAACAAAGACCTTACAAAGGCTTCTATCTTATCCGTCCGATATTCGTTACCATATTCTATATTGGCTTTTTGCATAAAGTCAATCATCCCACTCCCGATTTTTTCCCAATCGGCGTTTTCTACGCCTTTACCAATTAGAGATAGTAAGGACATTACATAAGTATTCTTCCTTAAATACTTATCGTCCAAGTCGTTGCCCATTAATTTGATGACCGATTTTAAATAGGTGTCGTATTCGGGATATTCGGGGTTACTTGACCAAGATACAGTTGTTATATTATCTTGGGTACCTTTAACCGCTACAAAAGAAGAGATTGGATCCCCATCCTCCAACTTACCAGACTGCTCCCGGGATATGGCGCTAAGCCCCAAGGAAGAATCCTTCTCTTCCGGCTTCCACAGCACAAGCAGTTTGGAATCCCCCACTAGGGCGGATACTTTAATATCATTGCGGTCTATAACGCTATACCAAGGGTCCTTCCAATATACATAGTTCCCTCTTGGCAGAAAAATCAGCGTGAACACACTAACAATCCCTTTGTCTTGGGGATCTTCCACCCAAGCGCTTACAGACATAGGTGTATAGTATAGATGTTCCTCGAGTTCACCGTCAGTAACCAGTAGCGTTCCGTCTGGCTGAGGGATTCCTTTATGCAGGTCTTCATAGTAAGGAATCCACGGCAAGGTAATCGGCGCATAAATTGCCATATCCTCTTTGCGGCTATACACCTTTTCGCCTGCTTCGTTATAAAAATACACATAGGGCGGAACTACAAAGGGAGGGCGGTTTAACTGGCGGGAACTAGCGTATTGTATATTTTCCCGGCGGCACAGGGTTTTCCAGCCCTTTTTTCCGCCACGCGCGTGCTGATGGGCAAAATCCAGCAAATTAATCATCCCATCCGCATCCGTGCAAGAAAAATAGGCATAGTCCCTTGTTTCCACGCCATTTTGCATAATGCTGGGCCAAAAGCCGGATAAACCATATTCCACACTATTGGGGTCATTCTCGGTGCGTGGGTATTGGTCCGCAAAGCCCAGCAGGTGCCCCATTTCGTGAAACAAAGAGTCGGTATCTCTAAATGGAACAAAAAGGGCGTTGATTGTTGTATCCGCATAAACAGCCGTAACGTCGTCATCTATGGCTAATGACTGCCCCACGGCTTCCCAAGAAACATACCGCCCCGGCAAATTATGGGTTTCCTGCGCCATATTTACATAAGAGGCAGAAAAACTGTCTTGTATTTCCTTTCTATAATTCTCCATATCCTCCCGTACCGAAGGAGAGCAATGCGCAGGGTACATTTCTAGGTACTGGGGCAAATTAGCCACCGCCACCGGGCGGGCCAGTTCCTGCCAAGGGGTCTTTTCAAAATCTGCACAGGACAAATAGGGCCGCATTTCAAACTTCCACGGTGTTTGAAGCATTTTTACCACGTCTTTAAATTCTTTTTCGCGCTGGGCTTCCCTGATTTCCTGCAAGGTGTAAATACGCCAACTGTTAAAGGAGCGTACAAAAATATCGTCCAGTTTTTCCAAATTCCACGGGCCCATAGTGTGTACAAAATAAGGCAGCGTTTCTCCTCTTACCAACCGGGTAACCAAAGGTACTTTACTCCATTGTTGTGTACTGTTTGCAAAGTAATCAGTAAACCGCCAACTAAACCCCGGCAAGGATAAACACAAGAACGCCAGTAAAACTATCATTTTCCTAAATAACATAAATTTTCTCCTTTGGATAATTTTATTATAGCAAATAGGACCCAGGCCTTTTATAGGTCTTTATACCCTTGTCTCACCGCCTAATAGTAGTATAGTATAGATATGCGGATTTGGTATTTATTGCTTATTTTTCTATTTTCCATATGCGGGGCTACTAATGTGCAAGCCCAGCGGCGGGCTCTTTTCCCTAAAAAGCCTATCCGCGTGCAGGTGCATACCCCCAAAATAGAAACGCTGACTATACGCCCGGTTAATGTACCTATGCCAAAGGTACAACTGCCGGCGGTTCTTGCGCCACAATACCGCGCCAAGTTGGAACACCAATTAGTAACCCAAACCTTAAAAGCCCAACCGCTCCGCGAAGCAAAAGCCGTATTCAAACCCGGTTTACCAAATGCGTATCAGGTGTCTCATTGGCTCTACCGCGGCGGCCAACCCACCCGCCAAGGGTATGAAGAACTGGTAAAAATGGGCATAAAAACCGTTGTCAATTTGCGCGTTACTCCGCAAAATAAAAAAATAATAGAGGGGCTGCCCTTAACAGTTTATCAAGTACCGCTAAATCCTGTGATGCTAAATACAGACGGGGTAGAAGAGGTATTAAAATTGTTGTCCAATCCCGCCAATTACCCTATTTACTTGCATTGCCGCTATGGTTCTGACCGCACTGGCACAATCGTAGCCCTCTATCGTATGACGGTAGAGGAGTGGCCGCGTGAACACGCCATACAGGAAATGACGGCCCCGCATTTCGGGTTTCACAAAATATTCACGAATTTGCTACGCTATGTAAAACAGGTCAAGTTGAAAAAGCCCTCTCTGCCTTTCCACCATAAAAGGCAAAAAAATGAGGAGCAAACTTCTATTAATCCCTAAATCCGGACTCTTTTCCGTGCCAATATACTCTGCGCTATGGCAAAAAGGGCTGCTTAATGTGTGTAAAATACAAAAGGACAAAACAAATGAAACAAACTCTTAGCCTTTGGTCTTGGTGAAAAAAGACTTCGTTTGAGTAGATATTTCTTCCAATCAAAAAATTAACCCGCAAAAAGGTGAGACCCCATATGTTAATGGGGGTTAAAGTTTCTTGTAGTTAAAAACTTGCGGCTTCGCTTAATTTTATCCCACCACTACCCATTCAAAAGCAAAGTTTACTAACGGAAGCACGCGATTGAGCACACTATATTAGGCTTGAAGGTCTTGCGAGCAGTTCTGTATAGTCAAGTAATTTTCAATAAAGTTTTGGATATTTTGGGGGTGTAGCCAACTGCTAAAATAGGGATAAGTCCATTCCGGGAAGTAATGATATGTACCTTGGTTGCATTTTTCAAAGGACGCACTGCTTATTCTAGGGGAGTGCCTCCTTCATGCAAAAGAGAGCATTTCAAAAGATTTCGCGTGCCTTTTTACGATATCCCCGGTAATTCCAAGAGCATTAAGGTAAGGATAACCTGTTTGATGCTTTCTTCTCCCCCGGGTATAAAACAAAAAACCCCGC
>NZ_JAJWTS010000009.1:0-61174 GCF_021632165.1 Candidatus Avelusimicrobium fimicolum | reverse complement strand
CAGCATAAAAAAAAGCCCCTCGCGTGAGGGGCTTAAAAACTAGAAGCGTACAAAGCGTACAACTTTCAGTTCGCAACCAAGAGCCTTGGATTCTTCGTCCAAATAGGCGGCAACGGTTTTCTTGTTGTCTTTAATGGTCGGCTGTTCCAAGAGACAGTTTTCTTTGGCAAACTTTTTAACTTTGCCGGGCAACATTTTTTCAATGGTTTCGGCGGGTTTGCCTTCGTTAATGGCTTGCGTTTTGTAGATGTCCAATTCGCGGTCAATTACTTCTTGCGGAATATCTTTGGCATCTACCCAGCCGGTCTGCATACCTACGGTGTGCATCGCGAGGCCGCGGGCAATTTCTTGTACTTTGGCGGCATCTCTGCAAGCGCCGGTAACGGACATTTCCAACAAGGAGGCTTTTTTATTGTCGGAGTGGACATAGTAAGCCATTACATTACCGTCGGCCGGGGCCCAGTTATAACCGCCCTTAAAGGTGGTGTTTTCACCGAATTTGGGGGCTTGTTCCAAAATCATATTTTTGATATGTTCGTCTTTGGAATAGTCCAAACCGGGGTGTTCCAATACATATTGGGCGAGGTCGTCGGCCAATTTGATGAAGGCATCGGTCTTGGCTACGAAGTCGGTTTCGCAACCCAAGTAAATCATTGCAAAGTTTTTGCCGTCGGTCTTAACGGATACTCTGCCTTCTTTGGTTTCGCGGTCAGAGCGTTTGGCCATATCCGCCAAACCTTTTTTGCGCAAGAATACAATGGCTTGTTCCATATCGTCTTTGCATTCAATTAACGCTTTTTTGCAGTCCATTAAACCGGCGCCGGTTTTTTCTCTTAAAATCTTAATATCTTCGGCTAAAGACATTTTGTTCTCCTGTATATAAGATAAATCGGATAGAAAGTTCCCGGACGGGCCGGGAACTTTCAAGATTATTTGGCTTCTTCCGCCGCAGTTTCCGTTTCGGCTTTGGCCTTTACGGTTTTTTTGGCTTTCGGAGCGGCTTTTTTAGCAGCCGTTTTCTTTTTGGCAGCGGGTTTCTTTTCCGCTTTTTCTTCGGCGGCTTTTTCGGCCACTACTTCTTCGGCTTTTTTGTCAAGCGCTTCGTCGGCTTTGACAACTTCCTGCACCGCTTCTTTTTCCACGGCGGCAGGTTCAGCGTTTTCAGCGGCTAACATAGCAGATTCAAACGCTTGGGCCATTACCGGGTTTTCGGCGGGTTTGTTTTCAGCGGTTTTGACGGCTTCCAGTTCGGCTTTGCCTTCCAGAATAGCATCGGCAATTGCACCGCAGAACAATTTGATAGAGCGGGCCGCGTCGTCGTTACCGGGCACGGGTACGCTAATCATATCAGGGTCGGCGTTGGTGTCGCAAACGGCTACCACCGGGATACCCAAAGCGTGGGATTCGCGCACGGCACCGGCGGTGTCCACCGGGTCAATGACAAATACCACATCCGGCAATACTTTCATATCGCGGATACCGCCCAACAGTTTTTGCAAGCGCTGCATTTCTTTGGTTAAGCGGCTGGCTTCTTTTTTGGAAATGGCTTTAAACACGCCGGAAGCTTCCCATTTTTCCAATTCGTTCAAGCGTTCAACGGATTTCTTGACGGTTTGGAAGTTGGTAAGCGTACCGCCGAGCCATTTTTCGTGGATGCAATAAGCACCGCAGCGGGCGGCTTCGGCTTGGATGGCTTCTTGGGCTTGTTTTTTGGTACCGACGAACAAAAATTTAGCGCCTTTTTTGCTTTCTTCTTTGATGAAAGCGCAGGCTTTTTTAAGTTCTTTGGCGGTTTTTTGCAAGTCTAAAATGTGTACGCCGTTTCTTTCTCCAAAGATAAAGCGTCCCATTTTGGGGTTCCAGCGGGAAGTTTGGTGGCCGAAATGCACACCGGCTTCCAGCATGGCTTTCATAGATACGTTGCTCATTATTATTCTCCTGTGGCCGCTGCCTAAATTAGGGTATAACCCCCGGTGGCATTGGCCTGGGTGTCGTCGGGACAGGCTTTGATTTACAAACTTTTTTCGCTCTCCCGCTCAAATTACACCTATGACTATTATAGCATATAACAGAAATCCGCGCCTAGCGGGCTTTTGCTTTTGCCGCCACAAAACTGACCGACAGCCCCGCACAAGCCATTATAAAGAAAGCCACACGCATATTGCTGGCCTGCGAAATAAAGCCGATTAATGGAGGGGTAAACAAAAAACCAAAAAAACCAATAGTGGAAACCGTAGCCACAGCCATACTGGGCGGCATACGGGTAGTTTTGCCCGCTAAACTATAACACAGCGGAACAATGGACGAAAAGCCAAGCCCCACCAAAAAGAACCCGGCAACCGCCATATAAAAAGAGGGGAAAACTACCGATAAGACAAAGCCGATAAATAAAATAATCCCGCTTCCTTTAATCACTTGCGAGGAGCCGAAACGGGTGGCAAAGAAATCAGCCGAAAAACGCCCGATTGTCATAGCCGTCATACAGGCTATATACCCGGTGCGGATTAAATTGTCCGCCGGATGCACTACCTGCATAAAATACACACTGCTCCAATCGTACATAGTTCCCTCGCAGGACATAGAACAGAAGGCCATTATCCCCAAAAGAGCAATATATAAGGAAGGCTTTACAAACGTTTTTTGGCGGACATCTCCCACCTTTATTTTGCGGTCGCGCGGCAACATAGAGGCATACATAGACAGCAAAATAACAAGGCAGACAAAGAACGTCATCAAAAAATGTTCCTGCGTGGAAATGCTATGCGCGGCCATCCACGCGCCCAAAAGGCCGCCGACCACTCCGGCTAAACTCCACATTCCGTGGAAGGAGGCCATAATGCTGCGGTTGTAGAGTTTTTCCACACCTACACCTTGTGTATTAACGGAGATATTGGAAAGGTTGGACGTTATCCCAAAGAAAAACAGCGCGGCCATTAACTGGAACTTGCTGGTTACAAAGCCCAATAATACCAAGGCCAACGGGTAAATGACGGAAGCGATTGTCAACATTTTGCGGCTTCCGAAACGGTTGACGAGCCAGCCGGAAAGCATCATAGCGGACAGTTGGCCTGCGGGAATTAAAAACAACACCCCGCCCAATTGTGCATCAGACAAAGATAACGCAGATTTAACATCAGGGATACGGCTTGCCCAACTGGAAAAAACAATCCCGTGAATAAAGAAAAAAGAAGAGGCCGCTAAACGGTAAAACCGTTGGGTCCGGTGCGGAAGAGATACAGATGACATATATATAATTTATCTTTTTAAAGCGTTTTAAAAATAACTGTTTTCCGGCCTGGCCGGTGGTTCTTTGTACCCAAAGAAAAACCGCGGACGTTATGCGCCCGCGGCCTTTCAAAAAATAATTAGAAGCGGCCGTTTACCAATACCATAGCCGGGAACCAGCCGTTTTCGGCAATATTCAAAATCCCAACCTGTAAGCCTTCAATGGTGCGCGCATAGTTTACAAACCCTATCTGCGCGCCGTGGATGTATTCGGCCTGGTTAAACAGCCCGAACTGCAAGCCGGAAATCTCCCGGTTGGACATATTTACAAAACCAAATTGTGCCCCTGCGATATTTTCCGCCTTTGCCAGCAACCCAAATTGCGCACCGTACACATCGTTAGCCAGGTTGATAATCCAAGCGAAACTGACCCCTTTCAATTCATATTCCGTTTGCGCAAAAATCAGGTCAAGTTGCACCCCGGATAGAGTTTCGGTTTTTGAACCGATACCCAAATCAATACCTGTGATGTCGTGTATGTTATCCGGGGAGGCGATAGCCGTTTTGTCCCAAAGGGATAATTTAAAAATGCCCGGCTCGGCGGCGGCAGGCCACGCGGCAAATAGCGCCAAGGCCAAAATTAAAAGTTTCTTCATAGAAAATTCTCCTTTATAGTAAGTCTTGCATAATAATTATTTTAGCAATTTATAACCTGGTTTTTCAGTTTAAATTTTAGGCAAAAATTGTACAATATTTTAAGAGGTATTTTTACTATGCAGATAAACCTGGCTTCTTTTAACCCGTTGGCGGCAGATATTACTTTTAACGCCAAATTCATTATAGATTTGCTCCGTGCTCCCGCTCCCAAGGCGGACTTGCTCGTCTTGCCCGAGGCGGCCTTGTGCGGCTGTCCGCTTTTTGATTTGTTTGACGATAAACGCTTGCTCTCGCAAGCGGCTCCGGCACTTAAAAACATTGCCAAGGAAACAAAAGATACTGCGGTTGTTTTCGGCTTAGCAGAGCGCGTAAATAAAGAATCCTCCACTGCGCTTGCCTTTATATATAAAGGTAAAGTTACCAAAATTTACGATTGCGAAACGGTTGATTTCAAAGGCCTTCATCTGCAACTGGTGTTAGGTATGCCTGATGATAAAAATTTTTCGCCTGACCCGGATGCCGATATAGTGCTGTTTTTAATGGCCAGGCCCTATTTAAAAGGAAATCTTGCACCGCGATTAGAATCTCTTAAAAAATACGCCAAAAAGCACGCCCAGCCCGCCTTGATGTGTAACTTGTTAGGCGGCGGGGACGGTATGATTTTTGACGGACTGACCGCCGCGGCGGACAAAAAGGGCAACCTGGTACTGTTGGGGGAACCCTTTAAAGAGCAGGTTCTTACCTACGATACCGAAGCCGCATATAAGCCCGTATCTTACGAAATGCCTTGGCAAGAGGAACTCATTAATGCTTTGGCGTTTGGATTGCGCGATTATGTGCATAAAAGCGGGTTGGACAAGGTCGTGTTTGGCCTTAGCGGCGGAATTGACTCCGCCTTTACAGCGGCTTTGGCGGCCAAGGCTTTGGGCGGGGAGAGCGTGTATTGTGTTTCTTTGCCGTCCTATTGTACAAGTGATTTAAGCAAAAGTTTGGCGGGCCAGTTGGCAAGGTCGCTTGGGGTGAATTTGGAAGAAATCGGCGTAATGCCCGGCCTGACGGCATTAAAAGAATCGTTTGCGCATATTGTTTCTCATCCCAAAGATGCCACAGAACAGGAACTGCAATCCCGCCTGCGCACGACTATTTTGGGGGCACTGGCTACGGAATATAATGCTATGCTTCTATCCACGGACGACAAAAGCGAATCGGCGGTAGGGGCATTTATTCTCTATGGCGATGCAGGCGGTGCGCTCCGGCCGATTGGTGATTTGTATAAGAGTGAAATCTATGAACTGGCCGCCTATTTAAACCAAACGCAGGAGGTTATCCCGCAGGGCATTATTGAGCGTGCGCCCACGTCCGAACTGCGCCCCAACCAAAAGGACGAGGACCAACTCCCGCCCTATGCGGCGTTGGATAAAATTTTGCGTTTGTATTTTGAAGAACAATTAGCGGCGGCGGAAATTGCCAAAAAGTGCCATACGAAACTGGAAACCGTAATAGATGTTTTAACACGCATTAACGCGGCGGAATTAAAACGCAGCCAGACGGCTCCCGCATTAGAGGTTAGCGCGCACCCGCTTAACGGTGTGCGTTGGCCTGTCATTAAAAAAATTAACTTATAATATGAAACGCTTGTTTGTATTGTTTGCTTTATTTGGCTTATCTGTATCCGTAATGGCGGACCCGATGCTTTTGGGGCCGACAAATTTACGCATTAGCGACGACGGCGACTTTTCCGCCGCACCCAAAGAACAAAAGGCTGAGGACCCCTTTGATAATTTTTGGGCTTACCGCCTTTATCCGCCCCTTAAAAACCTGAAAGGAAAAGGTGTAAAGGTGGCGGTGGCGGACAGTGGGATCGTTTCGCACGCGGAATTTAACGGCAAGCACATTATGGGGCAGGATTTTACAATGTCCGGCTCATTTACCGATATCAAAAACCACGGCACCGGCGTAGCGGGCATAATCGGTGCGCGCGGCGTGCAGTTTACGGGTATTGCTCCGCAGGCTTCTCTCGTGGTTTATAAGATTGACGACGGCAGCCGCTTAATCGGCCCGCAGGCGGTAACTTCCGCCATAAACACCTTGCTTACTTATAACGAGGAACACCCGGACGATAAAATAACCGTTTTAAATTTAAGTTATGGTGTATCCGCGGGCGGTTCTATTCCCCTTACAAACGCGATTAACAAAGCGCACGATTCCGGCGTAACTATTGTGTGCCCGGCGGGAAATTATCCGTTCCCCGGAGTGTTTTACCCTGGCAAACTTTCTACGGTGATTGCGGTGAGCGCCTTGTCCGCAGACGGAAAGAACATTTATCCCCAATCATCTTACGGCCCCGAGGTTGATTTTATTGCGCCAGGCGATAAGGTTTTCACCGCCGCGGCTGACGGAGACTATACCTTAATGAGCGGAACCTCTGCCGCGGCCGGATTTGTCAGCGGTGCGGCTGCCCTAGCCGTGGAAGGCCTTAAAAAGAAACTGGGCCGCTATCCAACCGCACAAGAAGTAAAAGATTCCTTAAAAAAAGCCGCTGTTAAAATTCCAGGTTTGCCCGATATTGCCCAAGGCAACGGGATGATTGATATCCGCAAGGTGGAAAAGCAGTTTAGTGTAACAAAATGACGCAAGCAAAGCAAACCAAAAGACCTCGCAAAATAGTTCGCAGACAACTGTTCAGTTTGGCCAGTCCCATTTTTATTGAAACGCTCCTTATTATGTTCACGGGCGCGACGGACGTTTTTATGCTCAGCCGTTACTCCGACGAAACCGTAGCCGCCGGGGGCGTGGTCAACCAACTGTTAAACCTCGTGTTTATTTTGTATGGCATTACCACCTTGGGCACGTCCGTATTGTGTTCGCAATATTTGGGGGCCAAACAAAAAAAGAACGTGGCGCAGGTGATTGGCATTTCCCTGTTGGTAAACCTGATTATGGGGGGGATTGTCAGCGTGGGGCTGTGGGTGTTTGCCGCCCCTTCCTTAAAGTTAATGGGGCTAGACGATAATTTGGTAGGATATGGCGTATCTTATATGACGCTTGTCGGCGGGTTTTCGTTTTTGCAGTCGTTAGCGATGACGCTTTCCGCCATTTTGCGCAGCCACAACAAAGCCTATTACCCGATGTTTGTTACGCTCCTTATCAATGTTATTAATGTCGTTGGTAACTATTTTTTGATTTTCGGAAACTTTGGGGCTCCGCGTTTGGGGATTACCGGGGCGGGTATTTCCACGGTTATCAGCCGCACGGTAGCGGTTATCTTGCTGACGTACTTACTGTTTTGCAAGGTGGCTCCTGTTCCGCCCTTAAAATATTTTAAACCGTTCCCGTGGGATAAAATTAAAAACTTACTGCTGGTCGGTTTGCCAGCGGCGGGGGAACAGGTGTCCTATAATTTATCCCAAGTCGTGATTACTTATTTATCCGTAATGATGGGTAATGCGGCCCTGACAGCAAGAACGTATGCGATGAGTATTGTGATGTTTTCGTATGTGTTTTCCCTGGCTATCGGCAACGGCGCGGCAATTGCTATCGGGCATTTGGTAGGCGCGGAAAAGGGAAATGCCGCTTTTTCACTTGAAAAATATTCTATTCGTCTGGCTCTGTGGGTTACGGTGTTCGTGTCCGTTTTGACGGCCTTGGCGGGTACGGATATTTTTAAATTGCTTTCTTCTAATCCGGAGGTTATCCGCCTGGGGGCAATGGTATTATATATTGATGTAGTGCTGGAAATTGGCAGAGCGGTTAATATTACCTCGGTGGATTCCCTGATAGCCGCGGGCGATGTGATGTACCCGTTTGTTACAGGCATTATTGTAATGTGGTTGGTGGCTACGCTTCTATCTTATGTGCTTGGCATTTGGTGGGGCTGGGGACTTAACGGTATTTGGCTGGCGATGGCACTGGACGAAAATATCCGCGCCGTAATATTTGAACGCCGTTGGAAGAGCCGCAAGTGGATGAGTAAAGGTTTTACTCGGTAGGCGTGCTTTTTGCTAAAATATATGTATGAGCGAAAATTCCTTTTATCAAGAATATGATGTTCCGCAGGACTTGCAGTTTAAAACTGCCGATATTTTGCGTATGGGCGGGTTGGATTGTAGCGCACAGTTAAGCACAAAATATTTTGAAGATGTTTTTTCCGCTCCCAATAAAATTACCAAAGTGGCGGTGTCGCTTTCGTTCTCGGTAGCCTCCAAGGAAATCTTGGTGCGGGGGGCCGTAAAAGGGGAAAGACTTATCCAATGCGCCCGCTGTTTAAAGATGAGCACTCAGCCGTTTGCCGAAGAATTTATAGAAACATATAGCACCAAGCAAGAAATAATTGATATAATATCAGTTGTACGGCAAACGCTGGCATTGACGGAGGATATCCGTTTTCTGTGCAGCCCCGATTGTAAAGGGCTGTGCCCAACGTGCGGACGGAATTTGAACGACGGTCCGTGCGGTTGTAAACCAGCAAATTTGTCTCCTTTCGCAGCATTGAAAGGAAAATTTAAGTAACAATTCTTTTGAATTTTACTAATAAGTAACAGGAGTATTACCAATGCCCAATCCAAAGAAAAAACACACTCGTTCCCGCCGGGATATGAGAAGATCCCACAATTCCGGAGTAGAATTGCCGCAGTTAGTGGCCTGCCCGAATTGCAAATCTCCCCGGCTGCCGCACAATGTCTGCCCGACTTGCGGGTTCTATAAGGACAGAGTGGTAGTGGCCCAAAAAACCAAAGCCGAAGAGCCCGAAGCCAAATAACGGTCCGTTATGAAAATAGCCCTGGACGCATTAGGCGGAGATTACGGCGCAAAGCCCAACGTATTGGGTGCTTTGAAAGCCGCCAAGAAACTGAATGTTGAAGTTATCTTGGTGGGGGACGAAGTTGTCTTGCGCCGTGAACTCAAAGCGTTAGGTTATTCGGACGTTCCGAACAATATCTCTATCGTCCACGCGCCTAACACTATTGATATGGGCGCAGAACCGGCCAAAGAGTGCCGCCAGAAAAAAGACGCCAGCATTGTCGTTTGTGCCAATTTGGTTCACAAAGGGGTTGCTGACGCTTTTGTTTCTGCCGGGCACTCCGGCGCGGCTATGGTGGCGGCCCTGTTTGGTATGGGGCGCATTAAGGGCGTACAACGCCCGGCGATTGCTACCCCGATGCCTACTTATAAGGGTGTAAGCCTGCTTTTAGACGGCGGTGCCAACGCCGATTGCAAGCCGATTCATTTACTGCAATTTGCGGTAATGGGTTCGGCCTATATGCAAAAAGTATTTGATATCCCGGCTCCGTCGGTCGGTGTATTGTCTATCGGCGAAGAGGAAACCAAAGGTAACTTTTTGGTCAAACACACCATTCCGCATATGCGCGAAATCGGTGTGAACTTTAAAGGTACTGTGGAAGGCCGCGACGTAAACACTGGCGATACGGACGTTATCGTCTGCGACGGCTTTGTGGGAAACATTGTTTTAAAAATGGCCGAAGGCTTGGCGAAAACAATGATTAATATGATTAAACGCGAAGTCAAAAAGCGTCCGCTTGCCTTATTAGGCGCGCTTTTGTCAAAGGGTGCGTTTAAAGCCGTAAAGGACCACACCAACCCCGATTGTTACGGCGGTGCGCCGCTGGTGGGGGTAAACGGCGTGGCGATTATTTCCCACGGAAAATCCAATGATTTTGCCATTTTTAATGCCATTAAAACGGCCAAACGTTTGGTGGAAAAAGATTTTATCGGTGATATTGCGGCTAAAATGAGCGCGTTGAAACCGACTTTTGATGAAATTGAAAAAGAAATTCATCAGGAGGAAAAATAATGGCGGATTTTAAAGGTAAAAATGTGATGATTACCGGCGCTACGCGCGGTATTGGCTTGGCCTTGGCGGAAGAATTTGCCAAAGCGGGGGCTAATTTAGCCGTGTGCGGTACGCGCGAAGATGCGCTTGCCCAGGCTGCCAAAACGTTGGAGGCTTACGGCGCAAAAGTCTATACGCAAAAGGTAAATGTAGCGGACGCAAAAGATTGTGATTCTTTTGTAGAAAACGCCGTAAAGGCCTTGGGCGGTTTAGACGTGCTGGTAAACAATGCGGGTATTACCAAAGATAACCTGACTGTTCGTATGAGCGAACAGGATTGGGATGACGTAATTGCCGTCAATTTGAAAGGGACATTTTTAATGTCCAAGGCCGCTTTGAAGGTAATGTTCAAAAAAAGAAGCGGCAATATTGTAAACATTTCTTCCGTAGTGGGGGAAATGGGCAATCCCGGCCAGGCCAATTATGTGGCCAGCAAGGCGGGCATTATCGGTTTAACGAAGACGTTGGCCAAGGAATTCGGCTCCCGCCACGTCCGTGTAAATGCGGTGGCTCCCGGGTTTGTTCAAACGGCTATGACGGACGCTTTGCCCGAAGATGTAAAAAACAAAGCGTTGGAAGCCGTACCGCTTAAAAGATTTGCTACGACGCAAGATATCGCCAAAGCAGTAATGTTTTTGGCCAGCGAAGACGCTTCGTATATTACGGGGCACGTTCTCGCCGTCAATGGCGGGCTTTATATTTAATTAATTAGTAACAAGGGGAAGCCCCTTTAAAAAAACCGGAGGACTAAAATGTCTGTAGAAAATGTGCAAGAAAGAGTAAAAAATATCATCGTGGAACAGTTGGGTGTTGAAGCCGACCAGGTGAAACCGGAAGCGCAGTTTGTAAACGACTTGGGCGCTGATTCCTTGGATACTGTTGAACTTATTATGGCTTTGGAAGAAGAATTTGATATTGAAATTCCTGATGAAAAAGCCGAAAAAATCAAAACCGTTGGCGAAGCGATTGACTATATTGAACAAAACGCCAATAAATAATTGTGTACACGGATATAGAGCATATCATTGGATATTGCTTTAAAGATAAGGCCGTTTTAAAGGAAGCACTCACTCATAAGTCTTACGCCGGGGAGCACCGTAGCGTTAAACATAACGAACGCTTGGAGTTCCTGGGGGACAGTATCTTGGGCGCCATTGTTGCAGATTATATTTACAACAAATGTCCGCACGTAGAAGAGGGAGTGCTTTCTAAAATTAAGTCTAACTTAGTTTCCAGACGCAACCTGTATCTTTGGGGCAAACAACTGGACCTGGGCCGCTATATGAGCCTGGGCCGCGGTGAATTGGCTACCGGCGGCAGAGAACGCGACAGCATCATCTCCAACGCGGTGGAAGCCGTTTTAGGCGCTGTTTATATTGACGGCGGCTATCCGGCCGCGGAATCGGTTATCCTTCCGTGGGTAAAAACGCAGGAACTCACGCAGGACGAAAAAGATTTCAAAAGTTTATTGCAAGAATACTTGCAAAAATCCGGGCCGCATACGCCCGAGTACGAAGTTATCCAAACTGTCGGCCCCGAGCACAACAAGGTGTTTACTGTGCGCGTGAGCCTGGACGGAAAAGCCCTGGGGGTGGGCAAAGGCCATAACAAAAAACTGGCCGAACAAGCCGCCGCGCAGGACGCTTTTTCTCACCTGAAAAAATAAACGGAGAAGAGGATGTTCCCGGGTAAAAAAAAGAACACAACCATCGTTTCTGCACCGACGGAGCGGAAGGTGCCGCAGGCACTGTCCCAAGCAGCCGGTAAGCCTTGGCTTATTTTGGCGGTAATCGCGGCGTTGCCCCTTGTGTTACTTTTGGCCTTTACCTTTAAAAGCGGATATACACCCTCTTCCAAGGGCGGAAAATTTGATAAAATCGTTTCCGTCAAAACCTCTGCCGAACTGGCGGACGAGGCCACCGCCGCTTTGCAAAAGAACGACTATCAAACCTTCTCCGATATTCTGCAAAATAAAATCAAAAACGATATAAATATTGTCAACAGCAAGGGCGACCCCCTTATTGTAATGGCGGCTACCTTTGGCAATTTACAGGCAGTACAAGATTTGGTGTTAGCCGGCGCGGATGTGAACAAACCCAATTCCTTTTCCAAGGATACGGCTCTTCTGCGCAGTTTGTATGGCAATTTCCCGGAGATTACGCGCTTTTTGGTTTATTCCGGTGCGGACATCAACGCGAAGAATAACTATAACCACTCTCCTATGTATTTGGCCTTGGAAAAACGCCAGGGCGAGTTTATTGACTTATTTCTTTCCAGCGGTGTGCGGGAGGGGCTGAATAGTGATTATTTGTTCCGCGCTTGTGCCACCAAAAACGCAATGGGCGTATTGGCAATGCTCAAAGGCGGGGTGGACCCGAACGTAAAGAACGAGAAAGGCAATACTCCGCTGATTATTTCGGCTTCGCTTGGCGACGTGCCGAGTGTACGCTCGTTAATGGCTTACCGTGCCGACGTAAACGCCGCCAATAATGACGGGAACACCGCGCTCATTTACGCGGCCCGTTACAATCACCCGGACACAATCCGCGAACTGTTAAAACCGCAGACAATGCAAACCCCCATAGACGTAAATATGCAGAATAAATTGGGGCAAACCGCGCTTTATTGGGGAGCATCCAAAGGGTTTGAAGATGTTGTCCGCCGTTTGTTAGCCGCAGATGCCGATCCTACCTTGGCCGATAACAACGGATTAGTGCCGTATATTGCCGCACAGAAAAACGGACGCGGACAGATTTTGAAATGGTTTAATAAAGATTTACGCGAAGTTAAAAACAGCGTAATTGACGAAGACAATAAGGCCTTAATGGCGCAGGCCAAGGCCGAGGGGCGCGAACTGCCGGACCCGAACGCGGCCCCGGCGGAAAAACCGCTGACGGATGACGATATTTTTACAGCCGCCGCACAGGGAGATTTAGATTTAGCCAAACGTGTGTTGGATATGAATAAAGCCGTTGTGTTTAATAAAAACAAAGCGGGCTTTACACCCTTGCATATTGCGGTAGAAAACGGACGCACGGAATTGGTAGATTTTCTGATTACCAAAGGCGGACTCTTGTTTGAGGCCTCTCCCAAGGGAAATGTTTTGCATTTGGCGGTTTTGTCGCAAAATATTGATATGTTAAAGCATTTAGTGCTTCTCTCCCGCCGCGAGGGCCGCTTGGCGATGATGCTTGAATATAAGGCCGTGCCTGCGGGCTACAAACAGGCTATGACGCCCTTGGCCTTTGCCGCGATAGTCTGCAACCAAGAGATTTACAACTATTTGGTTTCGGTGGGGGCTAAGCCGGGCAATTTGACTACTACGCCCAATATGCTTGGCTATGTAACGCCTGCTGATTTAATGGCCCAATGTAAGGCCAAAATTACGCAAGCCAAACAACTTACGCCCGCTCCGCAGGCAAAGCAGCCCGCCAAAAAGGCGGCCGCCCAATCCCGCCGCCGCAGATAGTTTTTTAAGTGGCTAAATTTTGATAACTCCCAGGGAAATACCCCGGGAGTTCTTTTTTGTATCTAGCAAACCACCGGCTAGGCCGGGGGATAGTGATTGGAGGATGTGCCCAGGTGCTTTATAAAGAGGCTCAAACAATATTCATACTTTTTGTATCGACAAAAAGTATGACAAAAAACTCCCCGTCCAAAGCGTTATAAAAGCCAGGCTTAGCCGGGCATTTTTATAACTCACTATGTTCAAACAAATAAAAATGCCACTCCGCCTAATCCGGCTTTTATAGGCAACGCACGGACGGCATTAACAACCAAACGACATAGCAGCAAACATTTTGCACGCCAGTTATATGTGTCAGGACCCGCAAAATAAAAAGTTATCCTGAATTGCCGCCCATACCGCTAGGCATCACCCCGTAGTGTTTCTGTACGGGGTCTATTGATAGGTTTCAGTATCTGCTTTTTGGGTTTTTGGTTGTTGCTTTTCCGTCGTTTTCTGTAAAGGGGTTGTTTCGTTTTTTTTTTTTGCTAAAATTTTGATATTGTCCGACGGATATCCCCGGATGTATCCGCTGTATAAAAATGCGTATAAAAGGCTGTTTTGCTTAAATATAAAGGCCTTAAAAGGAGAAAAAATGAAAGGATTTGCCTCTATTTTGTCATCCCCGAAGGTTTCTGTCGGGGATCTGTTTTTATTAAAAAAGGAAAACGACAGATTCCCGAGCCCTGCGGGCCGCCAAACACTCGGAAATGACGGTAATAATCATTGCGGTAATAACACCAGAACCCGTATAACAACCTTACGGGATGATGACAATAACAAAGGAACAATAAAGGCCGGTTTTACGCTTATAGAACTATTAGTAGTCGTACTCATTATCGGTATTTTAGCAGGGGTGGCTGTTCCTCAATACACTAAGGCTGTCCTTAAAGCCCGTTATACAGAATTGCAAACTACTATTTTTGCTTTTAAAAATGCTTCCGAGGTTTATTATATGGCTAATGGTGATTATCCTCAGAGTTGGGAGGACACTGATTTGGATTTGCCCGCAGGATGTAGTCTTAATACTGGAGCGGATAGAGGTTGGATGTATTGTAAGAAAAATCAATTAAGTTTTGATTTTTTTGATGCCAATAACCAAAATTTAGTGGGGTTTTATTCCGTAAATGGTATTTTAAAAGTAGGGTACATACAATGGTTGGATAATTCGCCTTATCCTGCCCAACGCGAATGTTGGGCTCGTACGCAAGATGAAGAGGGAACTAGTTTTTGTAAAAGTTTAGGAGGAGTTGTTGGCCCAACAGTTTCACATGCTTCTTGTACTACTAATGGTGGTTGTACTCGGTATATTTTACCTTAATCCAATAAGACGAAAACACCCCGCAGAAAATCAACTCTGCGGGGTGTTTTGCATAAAGTCTAGTAACAATTACGGATGAATTTTATCCATCATACGCGGGAACGGAATCGTTTCGCGCACGTGCTGTAATCCGCATACCCAGCGGACCATACGTTCAATACCCATACCAAAGCCGGAGTGCGGCACGCTGCCGTATTTGCGCAGGTCCAAATACCACTCGTAGCCTTTGGGGTCTAACCCCTGTTCTTTAATGCGTTCCAGCAGGGCATCATAATCGGCCTCTCTTTCACTTCCGCCGATAATTTCGCCCGCACCTTCCGGGCCAATCACGTCAACCGCCAACACCGTTTTGGGGTTTTTGGGGTCGCGCTTCATATAGAAGGCCTTAATGGCGGTAGGATAGTGGTGAATCATAATCGGGGTGTCGTAATCTTCGCCGAGCAATGTTTCCTCGTCTCCGCCGATATCGCCGCCCCAAGGTGTATCGTTGCCCTTTTTGTGCAGCACTTCAATCGCGTCCGTGTAGTCAATACGCGGGAATTTCTTTTCCACGGTGGCTTGCAGTTTAGTCGTGTCGCGCCCGAGCAATTTTAAATCGTCGGCGCGGTTCTTTAACACTTGGGCAACAATGTATTTAATAAAGTCTTCGGCCAGGTCCATATTGTCGTCCAAATCGTTGTAGGCTACCTCGGGTTCCACCATCCAAAATTCGGTCAAATGGCGGCGGGTTTTGCTCTTTTCGGCGCGGAAAGTCGGCCCGAAGCAATAGGTGCGGCCTAATGCCATAGCGCTGGCTTCGCTGTATAACTGCCCGCTCTGGGACAAGAAGGCTTTTTCGCCGAAATAATCGGTTTCAAAAAGCGTGCTGGTGCCCTCGCAGGCGGCGGGGGTCAAAATCGGGGAGTCGGACAAAACAAAGCCGTTTTTATGGAAATATTCGCGGATAGCAAAAATAATTTCGTCGCGGATGCGCAAAATAGCCGTTTGGCGCGCAGAACGCAACCACAGGTGGCGGTAGTGCATCAAAAATTCCGGGCCGTGCTCTTTGGGGGAAATGGGATAATCTTTTGCCATTTGTACGACTTCCAAATTCTTTACACCCAGTTCAAAACCGAGCGGGGAGCGTTTATCCTCGCGTACGGTGCCGGTAACGATAATGGACGATTCCTGAGTAACTTTATCACCCAGTTCAAACAGTTCGGGAGAAACTTCGCCCTTGAACATTACGCATTGGATAATGCCGCTGCCGTCGCGCAGTTGCAAAAAGTGTAATTTGCCGCTGGACCGCTTGTTATACAGCCAGCCTTTTAGAGTAATTTCTTGGCCGAGATATTGGCCTACATCTTTAACACGAATTTTACTAGACATATATTCCTCTGTAATAAAGAAATAGGGTACATATCTATTTTATCTTTTTTGGAGAGGAAAAGCGACGGGAAAAGAAAGAGGTGTTTGCCTCCTTTTGAGTGACACCAGATTTCCGAGTGCTCCGCGTCGGCAGACACTTGGGTATGACGGCATATATAAGGAAATTCCTCTTTGAATTGTTTTGCGGGCATTAGCCCTCTTATAAAAGGCGTGCAAGGGGTTTTCTGTTATGTCGTTTGACTGTTAAGGCCGTTCGTGCGTTGCCTATAAAAGCCGGTTTAGGCGGAGTAGCATTTTTATTTGTTTGAGCATAGCGAGTTATAAAAATGCCCGGCTAATTCTGGCTTTTATAACGCTTTGGACGGGGAGTTTTTTGTCATACTTTTTGTCGGTACAAAAAGTATGAATACTGCTCGCGCCTCTTTGTATAGCGCTTGGGCGCATCCCCCAATAAAAAACCTCACTTTCGTGAGGTTTTTAAATGGTGGACGTGGGGGATAAAACGCGGCAGGACCTTCTCGGCTCACTTCGGAAGAGAACCGCGCCTCTTTGTATAGTGCTTGGGCACATCCCCCAATAAAAAACCTCACTTTCGTGAGGTTTTTAAATGGTGGACGTGATCGGGATCGAACCGACGACCTCCTCGTTGCGAACGAGGCGCTCTCCCAGCTGAGCTACACGCCCGAAAATCGGCAACAGCGTTACTTTCAACATATTTATTATAGCATATACGAAAACAAAAATAAAAATATTTTTATTTTTTCCCGTCGGAAAACACCGCGGGCGCTTGCCGCACTTGAAAATATCACTTTTTACTACTATACTATAATATGTGTGTAATTTGAACTGAAACGGTTTCCGTGTTTGGCTCAAATCCCTTTTTATTGGAGAGTAAAATGAAAAAACTTCTATTTTTACTTTTTGGTTGTTTGTTTTCCGCTTCTACCGCCGGAGCGTGGGGGCTATTGCCGGAATTTACTAAATTACAGCCTGAACAATATAAGAAAAATGACGGCTACCTCAAATTTTTATTGGACGATATTTATGAGGGCCGCCCTGAATTGCGCGTATGCGTAAATCCCTATGATAAAGAAACCGAAGACGAAATGTTTGAAAATATACAGACTGCTTTTTCGTCCATATTTACGTTCGTTCGGCAACAAATTGAGCAAAGCGGACGGACGGCAGAATTTGCGGACTTTTTAGCTGTTTGGCCGAAAACCTTTAAATTGCAACGTATAACTTATCCTGCGGGTAAAAACTGCAAGGCAATATCCGGGCAGTTTGACCTTGAAATCAAGGGAGCGCAAACCCGCATTCCAATTGACACGGGTTTTAGGCTTTCTTATGGACAACAAGGCCACGCGTTGCCTGTGCAGAACTCTGAAACTTTTTCGTGGTCTATTATGTTATCCACAGACACCCCTATCAAGGAAGAACGGGAAGAAATTGCGTTGCACGAGGTTTCCCATTTGTTCGGGTTGGCTGACCAATATTCCAATTTTACAGCCGACAAAACCTATTCTTTGCAGGCTTTTGAAGACTTAACGAAAATAGATTCCATTATGCAGGGCTCATCTATGGACAAAAGAAAAAAATTGACTTGCGACGATGCGGAAGGATTTATTAACGCAATGGACTTTATTATGCGCCAGAAAGGCAAAACCTCCAACCGCTTGAAGCACGGTTGGGCGGATTTCTGCGGGCGCAATTATATTTATATGGACGGTATTCCCCAACGCAACAAGAATCTCGCACAGGCCAAGCAAGAGCACGATGCTTTTGCAAAGTGGGCGGCTAATGGGTATAAGGACGCCGATAAGCCTGCATTTGCTTCAAAAGCCCTTGAAGTGCAGCGCGATTTGGCGGCCCGCCTTGCAGGAACTACCAAAAAATTATCTGCCTTGAACGATAAAAAGGCCGAATTAGAGGGACAGATTACTTCTAAAAAATACGAAATTAAACATGCCGACTTTTACAAATGGACTCCGCGCCGATTAAAGGAAGAACAGGCCAAATTGAAAAAATTAGAAGAGGAGTTCAATACAGTTGAGCAGGAAATCGCACAACTGGAAGGCAATATGGCGTCGGGAAAATTCCCCGAATTATCCCAAAAGGACACACCGGCGCTGGCCGCGCCCACTACGGGTAAGAAAGGGGAAGCAAGTTTATCCTCTAAATCCACCCCCGTGATTAGTGGCAACTATGTGGGCCCGCAAGGCGCACAAGTAGTGGCGGCCACACCTAAAACCGCTAAACCCGCCCAAAGGGAAACTCCCAAAGTAGCCAACACGGCCCCAAAGGTAGCGGCGCAACAGCCTCAGGCTCAGCCGATGGCAACGCCTGTTCAGCCCCAGCCTGTACGGGTAAGCAACAATCCCAAGGCTGCGTTGGACCGCTATATTGCGGCGCACCCCGAGTTAAGAGAGTCTTTATTGGCTGTTCGCACGGGTACGGCTCTGCCTTCGCAGGCGCGTGAGGTGATGGAATTTCAGGCATTGTTTGAAGCATACAAAAAAGGGGAAGAACCCAAGATGCTGACAGCATCCGCGCAGATGCCCGCTTCCGTCCCGGCGGCTGATAACAAAGCCCCCAAGGCTGATAATAAAACCAATGTAAACAATGCGAATAAACGAAAGGAATTGGAAGCCAAATATAAGGCACAATGCACTTTGTCTAGTTTTGAGCAGAAATACGAAAAGGAACTTACTCCCATCCGCAAACGCTTGGAAAAGGGGAAAAAGTTGAACGCGCGGCAATCTTCCTTGTGGAACGCATACAGCCAACGTTTAGAGCAGGTGCAAAATAGACCTAGGTGCAAAGAATTATCTGTCCAAATCAAAGCCCTTTAATTAAAAACCCCGGGAAACCGGGGTTTTTAGCATTTGCCTATTCTTATTTCCCTCTAAAATGCTAAAATTATTTATATGGCTAAACTTGTACGCGGGTTTAGAGACATCTTTGAACCCCAATCTAAAAATTTTACAGAACTGGAAAATTGCGCCCGTGGCGTGTTTTCCCTTTATGGGTTCGGCGAATTACGCCTGCCCACCGTGGAATTAAAAGAACTTTTTATTAAATCCACCGGCGAAACGACCGACATTGTCCAAAAGGAAATGTACGCGTTTGAAGATGCCGGGCACCGCCAGTTGGCTATCCGCCCCGAAGGCACCCCCGGTGTGGTGCGTGCATATTTGGAAAATAATTTTACGCAAAATGCGCCTGTGCAAAAATTTTATTACATTGGTAATATGTTCCGCGCGGAACGCCCCCAGGCGGGCCGCTACCGCGAGTTTGAACAAATTGGCGCAGAATATATCGGCAACGCTGCCCCGGCCGCTGATGCCGAAGTTATTTTGATGTTGAAAGATATTGTGGCTAAATTTGGCGCCAAAAACTATAAAGTAAAAATCAACAGTTTAGGTTGCGACAAATGCCGCCCGCTCTACCGCCAGGCGCTGATTGATTTCTTATCCAAAGAGAAAGAAACCCTGTGCGAAAATTGCCAAACCCGCTTGGAAAAAAATCCCTTGCGCGTGTTAGATTGCAAATTGGACGGCGCACGCTTTGCGGGCCGCGTACCGACAATGCACCTGTGCCCCGAGTGTCAAGCGCACTTTGACGAAGTACAACGCTTGTTAAAGGGGAAAATTGATTTTGAAGTGGACCCGATGCTCGTGCGCGGGTTGGACTATTATTCCCGCACCGTGTTTGAATTTCAGGCGGGTGATGCTTCCCAAAATGCCATCGCCGCCGGCGGACGCTACGATACCCTTATTAAAAATATGGGCGGTCCGGCTACCCCGGCTATCGGCTGGGCTATGGGAGCCGAACGCGTGATTTTGTCGCGCGGAGAGGTTTCCCGCCCCAAAGAAAAAAGCGTCTGCGTGGTGTCTCTGGAAAAAGACTGCAACGAAACGGCCTTCAATTTAATGCAAGCCCTGCGCGAAGCGGGTGTGCGTACGGAAGGAGGCCTTTTTGAGAAGAACGTAAAAGGCCAAATGAAACAGGCTGACCGCTGTGGTGCGGCGTATGCGCTTATTTTAGGCGGCGACGAACTGGCCCAAAAAGTAGCCACTTTAAAAGATTTGCAAACGGGAGAACAAACCCAAATTGCTTTTGACGTTTTAACTGACGAGGTAAAAAAACGGATATGAAAAGAACCAATTACTGCGGGGATGTAACCGCATCCCTGTTAGGCACTAAACAAACCTTGTGCGGTTGGGTAAACAGTTACCGCAACCACGGGGGTGTGTTATTTATTGACTTGCGCGACCGCAGCGGCATTTGCCAAGTGGTGGTGGAACCCTCTAAACCCTTTTTTAACGAGGCTTCCGCCGTACGCAACGAATATGTTTTGCAGGTAACCGGCACCGTACAGCGCCGCATTGAAGGGGCTGTCAACAAAAATATGAAGACCGGGGAAATTGAAGTGGTGGCGGATGAATTTAAGGTATTAAATACCTCTATCCCGTTGCCGTTTGATGTGGATAAATCCCGCGCGGTAGCCGAGGAAATCCGCTTGAAATACCGCTATTTGGACTTGCGCAACCCCAAAATGTTTGCCAATTTGCTCTTGCGCCACCGCATTGCGCAAGCCGCGCGCCGCTATTTGGATGCTAACGGATTCTTGGAAGTGGAAACTCCTATTTTAACGCGCTCCACGCCCGAAGGCGCGCGCGACTATTTGGTTCCGTCCCGCGTGCACCACGGCGAATTTTACGCACTGCCGCAAAGCCCCCAAATGTTTAAGCAAACCTTAATGGCCAGCGGCATTGACCGCTATTTCCAGTTGGCCCGCTGCTTCCGCGACGAAGACCTCCGCGCCGACCGCCAGCCCGAACATACGCAGATTGATATGGAAATGTCTTTTGTAACGATTGACGATATCCACGAAATTGTAGAAGGGTTGATGAAAGAAATCTTTAAAACGGCAGGCAAAGAATTAAAAACCCCGTTCCCCAAACTTTCTTTCCACGACGCTATGGAAAAATACGGCTCCGATAAGCCGGATTTGCGCTATACGCTGGAAATGAAGAACGTAAACGAAATCTTCAAAAATACAGGCTTTAAAGTATTTAAAGATATATTAACCGCTAACGGTGCTATCCGCGCTCTTCGCGGTGAAAAAGGCGCAGCCTATTCCCGCGGGCATTTGGATAAATTAACCGAACTCGTCAAAAAGAACGGTGCCAAGGGCCTGGTGTGGATTAAAGTAAAAGACGGTAAGTTTGAAGGCCCGTCCGCCAAGTTCTTTACCGAAGAAGAATTAAAAGCCGTGCAGTCCGCCGTATGCGCGCAGGACGGCGATATTATCTTTATCGGCAGCGACGTCAAACTCCACACTTGCCAAATTTTTATGGGAGCTTTACGCAAGGAACTCGTAAAAGAGTTGCCGCAGGTGAGCGATTGGGCGTTTGTGTGGATTACTAATTTCCCGCTCTTGGAATATATCCCCGAAGAGGACCGTTGGGATGCCGCACATAACCCTTTTACCGCTCCGGTGGAAGAAGACTTGCCCAATTTGGAAAAGGACCCGGCCTCTATCCGTTCTTACCAGTTTGACCTGGTGTTAAACGGTAACGAATTGGCCTCCGGCTCCGTGCGCAACTGCCGCCGCGAGGTGCAGGAACGCATTTTAGCCTTGATGAAACACTCCAAGGAAGAAGCCGCCCGCCGCTTCGGTATGTTGTTAAACGCGTTGGAAGCGGGTGCGCCTCCCCACGGAGGTATCGGCTTGGGATTGGACCGCATTACCGCACTTTTGGCGGGAGAAGAATCTATCCGCGAGGTAATTGCCTTCCCGAAAACGGCGCAGGCTGTCTGCCCGCTGACAGAGTCTCCCAATACGGTAGATGATATCCAACTCAAAGAATTGGGCATCAGCATTACCAAAGAGTAATTTAAATGGCCCCGCCCAAAAGCGGGGCTTCTTTATTTTTTGCCGTTTTTGCATTATAATAAGAGTATCATATATCGGCGGGAAATTATGGAAAAAAATAAAAAATTAATTCAACTGGGTTTTATTATTGTTGTGCTGTTGGCGTTTGGGCTGGCATTTATGAAAACGACCGGGGCCGGTTCTGCTGCCCGCCGCGCGGCTGTTGCGGAACAATCTTCCTTTCCCCGCCAACCGACGATAACCGAACTAAAAAACGAGGAATTTTTGGGGGTGCCTTCGTCCGGGCAAGTGGCTGAGCCGTATCAGAACGCCCCACACCCATCTAACCGCCATCAGGATAGTGGCTATTATCCCGCTGAAAACTATGCTCAAACGGGTTTAAATCAGGCGGACTATACTTTGCGCGCCCCCAACACGAATAAGCCTTATCGGGGCTCTTACGGCGGCTATAACGGCTCTTATGCAGGCCAGACAGGTACGATGCGTAACGATTACGGCTCGTACCGCGCGGGTATGTCGGCTAATAAAGCAGGGAACGCTAATACTTCCGCCGCTCCCGGTGTTTATCAGCCCACGCGGGAAGAGGCTATGCGCCGCGAACGCGCTAATGCTTTTGCTCCCTATTTGGCCGGAGCCAATAAAGACAAGCAAAAACAGTTAAGCAAACAGTTGGAAACGCTTTCCTCCGGCTTGGACAGAGCAATAGCCAAGGCTCTTTTGCCCAAGAGCAAAAAAGATGCCAATATTGAAAAATACCTCCAACGCAACTCCTCGCGCGGAGTTTCCGCCGGTCCCTTTGCCCCGGTGTTAAAGCAAGTGGCCGCGCAAAAGGACAGTGTTGTGCAGAGTATGACCCAAGCCTATGGCAAACAAGCCGGCGCACAAGCGGGCAAAATGATGGATTCTTTCCAAAAGGAAATGGCTTCTGCCGTCAATGCGCCCGGGCAAACTCCTCAGCAAATTGCGAATAAAGTACGCGAAGTGGCCAATAAATACCAACAAAAGTTGGAAAAAATGAGCCAAGACAACGGTTTTAGACAATTTGAACAGGAGCGCTTAACCAAGGATAACCAGTTAAAGGAGGCTCTTGCCAAGCAATACGGCTCACAAATTGCGGGGGAAGCCGCGCAGGCTATTGATGCGGCCCGCGCTAAGGATATGCAACTGGCCCGTCAAGGTCTGCCTGCCGAGGAATATTACAAACAACAACTGGAAAACCAGCGCGTGCGCCGCGGTGAGATTGAAAAGGTCATCCACCAACATAAAATGCCTTTGGACGGGTTGCGTAAAATTGAAGACGGTATGCAAATGGAAGAGGTACAAAAGCAACTGGCTGACGAAGAGGGGGGAAAAGTCCTTCCGCGTAAACACAAAATGACGGAAGCGCAGTTAAATGCTGTCCGGGGCGATTTACAGCAACAACGCAACAGTTTGGTTGGAAATGCCCAGCAAATTTACGGCGAAGCCGGCGCGCGGGAAATTGATATGCTCTTGCAAAAATATCAGCAAGATTATATGGAATTGGCTAATAATCAGGAAATTTCCGCCGCGGAATTTGATAAAAAAGCAATGGAACTGCGTTTGAAAGTAAACCAGGATATCCAATCCCGCCAAGATTCCCCGCAGATGAAGGAAGCGCGGGTAAATAAACAGGTAGATGCTATTATGCGCGACCCCTCGGTGTCGCAGTTGCCGGCCGAACAAAAGCAGGCTTTACGCGCCCACGCGCACGATGTACTGGCCGCGACATTTGAAAAGATTGATAAGATTAACGCTTCCAATCTTTCCAATGCCGAAAAGCAAAAACAAATACAGCAAGCGCAAGCCGAAGCGCAACGCCAACTTTCCGGACAATAGTTGTTTTGAACGTAATATAAAAAGCCCCGGTGTATTTTCATCGGGGCTTTTTGATGTGCTTTTATTTGTCCGGAGTATTGGCGTGGGGGGAAACGAAGTCTGCTAAGGGAAAATAATGGTTTAAAATGGTTTTGTAGTCTTGCCCTGCGTCGGCCCGTCCGGCGGCGCCTGTTTGGCAAAAACCCACACCGTGCCCCCAGCCTCCGCCGTAAAACACAAAAAATTTCAGTTCGCGGTTTTCGTAATTGGGCTCTACAATAAAGTAACTGCTGCGCAGCATTCCTAAACTTAAATTGTTGCGGATGACATTTTCTTTATTTAGCGTAACAGTACCTTTGGTTCCCTTTACAAGCAACCGGCTGACATAGCCCGAACGCCCGCGCCGCAAGGGAATTAAAGCGGTAATGCGGCCGATATCTTTTTTCTGGCGTTTAATTACTTGGCGTAAATCGTTTTCATCTACCACGCGCGTCCAACGGTAGGCCGCCAAACTGACATTTTTGCTATACCGGCTGTACGCATCATGCGGGTATTGCAAAAGTTCTTTAAACTGGTAGGGTTGCAGTGTGTCAAAATTAAAATCTTTGTAGTCGGATACCGGATTTAAATAGGGTGTTTCGCTCCACCCGGCTTCCTTTGCGCTTTGCGTAATGCCCCCGCAGTTGGCTGAAAACACGCTCTCAATCGGTTTATTTTTGTATTCCAGCACTTCACCCACAGTGGATTCTACGGCAGCGTTTCCGCGTTCACTCTCCGCACTTACCCCGCCATAAACCTGGCAGTTTTGCGTGTCGCACAAGTCATACCCATAGGCTTTATGTTTTCCCAAGTGTTTTAGCGCGTAGGTGCGGGCCAAAACAGCCTGCGCACGCAAGGCGTTCATCGGGAATTTTGTCGGCATTTCGGAGGAAATAACTCCCTGTAAATATTCCTCTATGGTTACAATATTTATGGGAATAAGTGTATTGCTTTTGGTACTGTGTGTGATTTGCAATTTCCCGCGGTATTCTTTATCGTCCACGCTGGCCCAGGTCATCCCCGCACCGCTCATTACATTTTTAACAATAATGGTGCTTCCTTCTCCCTGTGTTTTGGATAGAGGAGTAATAATAACGGAATTGGAAAAAGAGATTTTTTGGCCCGAGGGAGATGATAAATGTGCTTTTCCGTTTTGCAAAACAGCCACCCAACTTTCCCGCGCGCGGCCCTTTCCTAACAGTTTGCCCGTTTTAGCATCTTTAATGGTAAAAGCGTGCGAAGGGATAAAGTGCAGGGTGTGTCTGTCTGCGGGGCGGCCGTTTTGGCGCATACCGATACCTACTTTTATTTCGCGTGTTGTTACACCGTCCGGCAGGGCAAAGGGTTTTACAAAGGTGTGTTTTAAAATTTCCTTGCCGCCTGTTAGTTGCTTTTCCGTGCGGGTAATGCGCGGGCGCAAGCGTTCAAGGGCTTTGTTGACATCCGTACTGCTTTTATCGGAGGAATAAATCATACGGTACTGGCGGTAGGCTTCGTTGTAATTGCCCAGTTTTTCAAGTACGGCGGCATAGTGTTTTTTGGCTTCAATAAATTGGTGGTCATAAGTGGCGGCTTTTTCAAACACGTCCGCAGCCTTTTTGTATTCCTTGTCCTCCTCATAAAGAATACCCAATAAATAGTTTGCTAATGCCGGGTGCGTGCCGGCGCGGGCGGCCAGTTTCAGGTTGTACTTGGCAAGTTTTTTGTCCCCTAGGCCGATTTGCGCGCGCGCTAAATTGATATATAAAAAACCAGAACGGGCCTTATCTTCCGGCAGTTGGGCCAATAATTTTTCAGCGGCGGCATATTGTCCGTCAGCCAAAAAGGCTTCGGCGGACATTTCTATAACTTCGCGGTCTTTGGGATAAATTTTATAGGCTGCTTGGGCAATATCCACTGCTTTTTTAGGTTCGTTTTTTTCCATTGCGATAAACGCAGCATTTAAAAAGGCTTGGCGGTTGTTGGTTTCTTTGGAAAGGCTTATATATTCGTCAAAGGCCTCATCGGGCTTGTAGGCAAAGTATAATGCTCCCGCCTCTTTCAAACGTTCGTCTTGTGTTTTGGGGCGTTCTTCTGTTGCGTGCCCCGCCGTAAAAAGGAATAAAAAACCGGATAAAAGAATAAAATATTTCACAAAAAGCCCCAAAGTAAAGATTTCTTATATTATATCGTTTTAGGCGGGGTACGCGCCTGTTTTTGTATAATAATTTTTATGACGATTCCAATACCACAATGGCTTAAAGACTTGGCCGGACGCAATAAAGCTGCCCTGCGTACTTCGGCCGCACTATCGGCGCAGGCTTCTATTGATAAACACGTTTTGCATACTGTGTGCCACGCGGCGCATTGTCCTAACCGTGGCGAGTGTTTTAACTGCGGAGATGCTACTTTTATGGTGCTGGGGGATATCTGCACCCGCGGCTGCCGCTTTTGCGCTGTAACCAAAGCGCGCCCCTTGCCGCCTGATGGAAATGAGCCGCAACGCGTAGCCGAAGCCGTAAAAGAGTGGGGTATCCGCTATGCGGTGCTTACAATGCCCACGCGTGATGATTTACAAGACGGCGGCGCCGCACATTTTGCGCGCGTAATTAATGCTATCCGCCACCTGACCACGGGAGTGTTGGTAGAACCTCTTATTTCCGATTTAAAGGGGGACGAACAGGCCCTTAAAACGGTGTTGGATTCCCACCCGGCGGTATTGGCGCACAATGTGGAAACCGTACAGGAACTGTATAGTGCGGTGCGTATTGGGGCTGACTACAAACGCACTCTGACCCTATTGGAAAATTCCAAAAAACTGGCTCCCGAAATTTTTACCAAAACAGGCTTTATGGTGGGCCTTGGTGAAACGGAAGAACAGGTAAAGACCTTAATGAAAGATTTGCGTTCCGTCGGGGTAGATTTATTAACTATCGGGCAATACTTGGCGCCTTCTGCCGCGCATTATCCGGTGGCGCGCTATCCCGAACCGCAGGAGTACAAGGCGTGGGAAAATTACGCCCTTTCTTTGGGTTTTAAAGGTGTTGCCAGCGGCCCATTAGTGCGCAGCAGTTACCGGGCGGGGGCTTTATACCGCCGCGCCTTGGCGGGGCAAAGTGTAAAATAGTATAATAAGATTATGAATAAGATTGTATTTTGTTTCTTGGTTTCTTTCTTTATGGCCGCCTGCGCGGGTAATCCGCCCGCTTGGTGGAACCCGTCCAATTCCTATAATGGGCCGAGTCAAGTCCGTGGTTCTGCTCCCAAAACGGTTAAAGTCGCTCCTAATAACGGGGAGCAAGAGATTACACCTGCCGAAGAAAATTTAACACCCTTGCCTGATGAAAGTTACGAAGAAATGATTTTAACACCTTTGCAAGACGAGGAAACCGAGGACCCCGCTAACAAAACACCGCAGGATACCCAAAACACAATGGATATTACTCCGTCGGCAAGTACGGGGAGTATGCTTCCGCCGCCTAGCGTGTTGGAGTGATTTAGACCAATAAAAAGCCCCCCGGTTGAGTTAAACCGAGGGGTTTAATTACTACTGTTCATTTCTACTCCTTTACTACACTGCTTTCCGCGTTTTATACGCCAACTGCCGGGCCTTATGCCACTCCGCTTTTCCCGCTGGCCGAACCAAGTACATCAACCAACGGAAACACTACCTTTCTTCTGCGCCCACGTCTTTCGCTACAACAGCACCATCATTATCCAATCAAACCGCCCTTAACGGACTGCCCGACCGGCCGCCAGATACGTCCTGCACTGTGCCTACCAGACACCCGGACAGTTATGTAACCCAACCGTCCTGGCCTTTCCAAGCGCACACGCCCAACTTCTTCCAGCCTATGGCACTATCGCTTTTATACACGTCTTACACCGGCGCATTTTCCGCTTCTGCGGCTCCCGGCTTGGTGGGAATTGCTTCCCGTAAGGATAGTATAAGCGGATTGGCGATTTTGTCAAGGGGGAATTTTTTATCTTTTTTATCCTCGTAAAGGTATGAGCGGACAAAAAAATCCGCGCCCGATTTTACTCCGGCGCGGATTTTTTACGGAAAACTAATTTACAGGTTAATAATGTCGGCTACTGTTTGCGTCAGGTATCGGCGCACTCGTGCAAGCAGGGCCAATCGGTTTTGCCGAACGGCGGGATTTTCATCATTTACCATTACGTCCTTAAAGAAATTTTCCAACGGTTCTTTAAACGCACCATAAGTTTTCAGCACGTTTAAATATTCCTCCTTGGTTTTGGCGGTGTTTACCGCACAACCCAAAGAAGAATCTACTTCGTGAATTTTGTCGTATAACGCTTTTTCGGCGGGGAGTTCAAATAGTTTTTCGTCCACGGCTTCGGTTACGTTTCCGGCTTTTTTAAGGATGTTGCATACACGTTTTGCCGATTCAAGCACGGCGGCAAATTCTGCACTTGTTTTAACGGTTTCCAACGCGCTGACGAGCGCTTCCGCTTGCGTGAACGGGAGTTCGTACCAGTTGGAAACGGCATTTAACGTAGCGGCATTATGCCCGCGCTGTTCAAGCACTAAGGCCAAACGCTGGAACAGAAAATTCGGCAATTCTTTTAAGCCTTTGTCCACCGTTCCGGCAGGATATAAGGAGGCCGATTTTTCCACCAATTCTTTAAGCGAAATTTGCATACCCTTTTCCAAAAGCATACGCACCGCACCAAAGGCTTGGCGGCGCAGCGCGAAAGGGTCTTCGCTTCCGGTAGGAATTTGCCCAATTAAAAAGTTACCTACCAAAGTATCTATTTTTCCGGCAAGTGAAACAATATTTCCTTCCTCGGTAGATGGCAAGGGCGAGGTGGAGGTAAGCGGAAAATAAAATTCTTCCAAGGCTTTGGCGGCATCTTGGCGGCCTTCCAAAGCGGCATACTGGCCACCCATATAGCCCTGCAATTCCGGGAATTCATACACGACGTGGCTTGCCAAATCCGCGTAGGCGTGCGAAGCCGCATAATCTACGGTATTTTTTAATTGGTTTTTACCCAATTTTTCGCATAACCAATCGGCCAGTTGTTGGGTCCTGGCGGACTTTTCAAACATAGAGCCTAATCCTTCCAAGAACAAGACATTTTTAAGTTTGTCTTTAAATGCGTTTAATCCGGCCTTTTTGTCGTTGTCAAAGAAGAATACGGCATCAGCCAAGCGGGCAGACATTACTTTTTTAAACCCGTCGCGCACTTCGTTTTGGTTGACGGAAATACCGTCGCGCACA
Organism: Candidatus Avelusimicrobium fimicolum; assembly: GCF_021632165.1. NCBI lineage: Bacteria > Pseudomonadati > Elusimicrobiota > Elusimicrobia > Elusimicrobiales > Elusimicrobiaceae > Candidatus Avelusimicrobium > Candidatus Avelusimicrobium fimicolum. Next base: position 32,248 of record NZ_JAJWTS010000009.1, on the reverse strand, counting down.
GCGATAAAATACGGCTGTAATTCGCCTTTATCGTTGGTTACGGGGAACATTTTAATCTGCTTTTTAAGAACAGTTGTAATGAGTTCTTTGGGCAGTGTTAAAAATTTAAGTTCAAAATCCCCGCCGACGGCCACCGGGTGTTCGGTACACCAGACGGTTTCTTCAATCAGTTCCGGGTCCAAATCCGCGTGATAACCGCGGACGGCGGCCTCGTTGGTAACGGTTTTGATGAGGGCTTCCTTGCGCTCCTCCGGCAGAACCAAAATCGGTTGCGGTTGGGCGCGCAAAAGGTCGGCGTAATAAGTTTTGTCGGCTTGTTCCACCTTAATCGGTTTTCGTCCGAAAGAGGACAGCGGATAGGTGTTGCGGTCCGAAGTAACCCCAGCGACGGTAAATTTAATTACCTTATGCCCATACAGGCCAATAAGGGAGCGAATCGGACGTCCATAACGCAGGCCGGATTCTTCCCAAATCATATTTTTGGCAAATTCCAGGCCCGTTACAATGCGGGTAAAAATTTCAGGCAACAGTTTGACTGTTTTTTCGCCTTTGATTTTGACAACGGCGTAAATAAACGGACCCTTTTCGGTTTCTTTTACGGTTAATTTTTCGGGGTTTAGACCGTTTTTCTGCGCAAAACCTGCGCTTTGGGGGGTAAAGTTGCCGTTTGCATCTTTTAACAGTTTGGCAGGCGGTCCTTTTACCTCTTTTTGCACGTCTAGCGATTTTTCGGCCAAATCTTCCACCAATACTACTAACCGGCGGTAGGTGCCAAAGGAGTCCACAGACTTATAGGTCAGCCTTTTTTCGTCTAAAATCTGAGCGGTTAAAGTTTTTAACTGCTTTAAGGCCGGGGCCATAAAGCGGGCGGGCAAATGTTCTACACCAATTTCCAAAAACGCGTTCATTTAGCGGCCTCCTCTTCCTGTTTTTCTACACTTTCCACATAGGCTTTGGCACAGGCCTTGGCTAAATTGCGGATTTTGGTAATATTGTTGGTGCGGTCGGATACGGAAATAGCCCCGCGCGCTTCCAACATATTAAAGTAATGAGAAAGTTTCATTGCATCGTCGTAAGCCGGCAGATAAAGCCCTTTTTTGCACAAGGCCAGACACTCCTCTTCGCACTCGTGGATATAACGGCGCAAATGTTCCACATTGGATTCTTCAAAATAATAATGGGAAAACTGGCGTTCGTTTTCGTGGTGTACGTCGCGGTAAGTTACCTGCTCGTTCCAACGCAAATCAAACACATTGTCCACTTTTTGGCAATACATAGCAATACGTTCCAAACCGTAGGTAATTTCTACCGTAATAGGGTTTAGAGCATATCCGGCCATATTTTGAAAATAGGTAAATTGTGTAATTTCCATACCGTCCAGCCAAATTTCCCAACCGACTCCGGAAGCCCCCAAGGTGGGCGATTGCCAGTCGTCCTCAATCCAGCGTACGTCGTGCTGTTTGGGGTCCAGGCCAATGGCTTTTAAAGAGTTTAAATAGATTTCCTGAATATTGGCCGGAGCGGGCTTCATAATTACCTGGTATTGGTAATATTTGCCCAAGCGGTTGGGGTTTTCGCCGTAGCGGCCGTCTGCGGGACGGCGGCACGGTTCCACATAGGCACGGTTGACGGGTTTTTTGGTAAGCGAGCCGAAAAAGGTTTCCGGGTTATAGGTTCCGGCGCCTTTTTCCACGTCGTAGGGCTGAACAAGAACGCAGCCTTGTTTAGTCCAGTAATGGTTCAAAGCGGATATCATATCCTGAAAATTCATACCGTATTTCATATGTAAATACATTATATAAAATATAACTGTACGGGGGAAAAAGAAAAAACTGGTATAATAAAAATATGATTACCACCGTTATTTTTGATATGGACGGACTTTTGTTTGATACCGAACTTATCTATTTTGAGTGCTATAAAAAAGCCGCCCAAGAGGACGGAAAAACTTTCCCGTTTGAACTGTTTGAATCGTGCGTTGGCATCAGCCGGGAGGAAGCCTCCCGTTTTATGCGCCAACATTTCGGCCCGCAGGCGGATATTGCGCGGATAAATTCCCGCACGATGGAAATTGTAGAAGAATATTTGGCGGCTGACGGGGAAATTAATTTCCGTCCCGGTGCAAAACAAGCCGTGGAATATTTTTATAACCGGGGGCTGAAAGTGGGGCTGGCCTCCTCCAACATTAGCAAATGGGCGCGCCATTTTTTAACTAAAAAAGATATTATCAAATACTTCTCTGCTATTACTACTACCGACGACGTGGAACACCCCAAGCCGGACCCGGAAGTCTATTTAAAAACGGCCCAAAAATTACAGGCGGATGTATCACAATGCCTGGTGTTTGAAGATTCGGTGGCCGGGGCAACCGCGGCTATTTCCGCGGGTATGCGTACCTGTGTGGTGCCGCAAATTAAACAGCCCAATACTTTCGTGCGCGAAAATGCCTTTAAAATTTATAAATCTTTGGCGGATATTTATCCGGATATGGACGAATTGCTGGGGTAATAAAAAATTCCTTAAAAAATACCCCTTCGGTTTGTCCGAGGGGGTATTTTTTATCAAATAGTTTTCTTATCGTAAGGGTAAGTTGCGCGAAGGTCCATCCAATTCTGGCAAAAAGTCAAAATCAGCCGGATCATTAAAAGTGTAACTGATTAATTTTTTGTTAGGCAGAATCACAAACCACAAATTCGCCCCGGGAACATCCAGCCTCAGCAAGATTGCATTTTGGTATTGGGTAGCGGACGAGGCGGTAATTTTATTTTGAAACATTTTGATAATCTGATTACGGTTTTGTGCGGAAAGAGTACAAAAATCCCTTAATGGGCGGGCCGTCAGTAGATACCCGCCTAACACCGGGTTCTGCGCAACGGCTCTTTTAAGCAGCGTGTACTGCATTTTGCAGGCAGAAGCCTTTTTAACGGGTAACGACGCAAAAAAACGGTCCAATTCCTTTTGTTCCTGGTGATGTATTCTAATACGGCCTATGGCTTTGCCAACCTTTACGCCCAATACGGAATAACCGTCTTGCATATTTATTCGGCGGAGCGTGTTTTGCCAAGTAACAGGCTTATTAATCAGAAATGTCTGAGCCTTAGACTCCATCGTTGCAGAAAAGAGCATAATACACAATACAGCAGCAGTAAAAAAAGTCTTAAAATTCATTTTTTCTCCTTAATCATTTAAATCATCCTTCATATTATTTTCCAAAATTACGACCCCTCCGAACAAGGGTCTTTGGACCTATAAACGCTATGGGTCTTATATACCAAACCCCCTCCCGGGCCGTATAGCCTAGGAGGGGGTTTATAAATACCAATTTAAATTTACCGTACTGCCAAGGGAATATATGAACCTTGCAACAAAGGATTGTATTGCAAGTTAGCCGGCTTATTATAGTTGAGGAACAGGACTTGGCTTTCCGTATCCACCACAATAGACAAGGTTCGGTTGCGTTCATCCTTAGGGTTTTTTAAGGTAAGCAAAATGGCTCTTTTGTATTGTGCCGCCTGATACGGATAGGCCTTGCCTTTAAAAAATTCAATAAAATACGCCACCGCATCTTTGGGCATATAGCAAAAATCCCGCACGTCAATCGCGGTTAATTTGTAGTGATGAAAGAGTTTGTTCTCTTTGGCGGCGCGGGTAAGCATTGTATAAGAGGTTCGGCAGGATTGTGTAAATACCGACGGGCGCGTAGCCGCCAATTTGGCAAAGAAATCTGCCAAACGGTTCTCTTCATACGAATTGGCGCGGGCTTTTGTTACGGCGTTGGAAACGGAAGCCCCCAACGGGCCGTTGGCTCTATTCATATCTTGGTGAGCCTTTAAAATGGCCTTTTGCCAAGAAGTATAATAGGGGCGTTTTTTAGCCGCCGGTTTTGCCGGGGTTTTTACGCGGGCATAAATTTTTTGGACTTCTTCTCCTACTCTCACGCCAAAAACTCCGCCTACAAAACGGTTATCTTTTTTAGTTTGGGCATTGGCAAGCCCGGATACGCAAAGTAATAAAACAAACAGCCACAAAACAGATACTTTCTTATAATTCATTTTTTTCTCCTTAAAAATTATTGTACTAATTGAAATGCTTTACGGCAAGGTGTTTTAATGTGCCGGATGCAAAACCAATTCTTCCGGTTCGGTTTGGTTTTCCTCGGGGAGCGGGGCCGGCTCGTTTAGGCCGAAGTTTTTTAGGGTATTTAGCGGGAAGGTTAAATATTGGTTTAAGAAACGTCGGCAAACGCTGTTGCACTTGGAAAGGGCAAGCAAATCTTCCGGCTCCGAAAATACGAGAGAGGAAAGTTCGTCCTCGTGCATACGCCGCCAAAATTCAGCCGAAATTTTAAGCACAGGCCTTTCTAACCCAAAGCCAGCCAGCGTCATTAACCGCAGTGTAAATGCCGCAGCAAAGGCAGAATTGATTTCGCCCAATTCCAATTCGGTCAGGGCAGCAAGCAAGAGTTCATACTTGGCCTCGCTCGGTTGGTGCAGGGGGGTTAAACGCTGTATTAATTCGCAGAAGTGTATAGCGAGTGTGGTGCGCTTTAAATCCTGGCGGATATGGGGAAAGATGCTGTTGATTTTACCGCCTGTAATTGTTGCTACCGTGCCGCCCCTGCGCACATAAAAGCGGTAATCGGCACAGGCAAACGGCTCGCTGACGGCTTTTAATTTGCCGGTGGCGCGCAATACCCCGGGCAGGCGCGCGTTGAGTCGCCCGTGTTCGCGGGTGTAGAGCGACACCATACGGTCCGCTTCCCTAAATTCTTGGCGGAAAAGGATAATGCCCGAGTCGGTAAATATCATCTATGTACAGCATAGCATTTTTTGAGGGCTTGCATACAACCTTGGGATATGGGATAATATAAAAGTTCAGCCGGATAATTTTATGAAACGGTTGGCAAAATTTTGCAATAAAAGATATAATATTTGTAAGTTTCATACAGAAACGATTTTAAATTAATAACAGGAGATACGTTTCTTCCAGTTCGGTTTCCGGGCCAGAATTAACGTATAAGATAAAAATGTTACCGACATACAGACCTAACAAAAGAAGACGTGCCAAACACATCGGATTCCGCGCCAGAATGGCTACCGCCGGTGGTAGAAAAGTATTAAGTGCCCGCAGAGCCAAAGGCCGCCACGAATTAATCAGAGCCGCCTAAGCGCTATGACGCCTTACGGTCTGCCGCGAAGTAGCCGCCTGCACCTTAAAAGAGATTTTAAGGCTGTTATCCAAGGCGGCGTAAAATTGCAGTACCCAGGATTAGTACTGTGGTGGCGGTCCGGCCCGGAGAATACCCGGCCGGCCCGTTTTGCGGTAGTGGTATCCCGTAAATTGGGGCCTGCGGTTGTGCGCAACCGTACCAAAAGACTGTTAAGAGAAGCGTTCAGACTGAGTAGAAAAGACATCAAGCCGGGGACGGATATTATTGTCAGCCCCCGCAACAGCGAAAAATTACCAACTGTACAAGCAGCGCAATCAGCGCTCACGTTACTATGCGGCAAGGCCGCTTTACTTTTGTCCTCTTCAGATAATTTGCCGTAATCCTATTGAGGGACATATGAACCAAATTTCGCTCGTGTGTAAAAATTTTTTACTTTTACTGCTCAATTTGTTTATGTTGCTGGTGCGGCCTTTTTTAGGTCCGCGCGGGGTGTGCCGTTTTACACCCACTTGCAGCCAATACGCAAAGCAGGCGATTGTGAAATATGGCGCGTTTAAAGGGGGATATTTGGCACTCAAACGGGTGCTGAAATGTCATCCGCTGCATCCGGGCGGATACGACCCGGTTCCTTAAACGCAGTTTTTCTACAGTTTGCGCTTCCTCTTATCCGGCCGTCCGGCGCGCCGGGCGGTTTTGCCACAAGAGGAGTTTTATGAATAACAGACAGTTCTTAATTACCGTAATGCTGTTTTTACTGGTAATTACCGGCTACAACCAGTTTGTCGCCCTCCCCAAAGCCCGTGCGGCCAAGGAAGCCGCCGAGGCCCAACTGAAAAAATCCGTACAGGAGGCCCAGCAAGCAAGCGGTTCCCAAACCGTGCTGGCAGCCCCTATTTCCGTATCCAAAGAAAAAAAATCCGCAGCCAAGCCCGAGGAATTAATTACGCTTAATTTACCTCAGGCGGATGTTACTTTTTCGTCCAAAGGGGCGGGTATTAAAACCTATTTGTTTAAAGATGTTGTCGGCGATGTGGACCTGACCCCCTATAAAGGAGAAGGATATTTTTCCACTATGCCGCAGGTAGACTTTGCCGAATTTGCCCGCACAAAAGATTCCATTACTTTTGTGGGCGACATTGTTCCCGGGTTTAGCGTCTATAAAACGTTCCGTTTTAACGAAAACGGAATTAATAATGTAAATGTTACATTTGAAAACAAAACCTCGCAAAACTTGGCTGTTGCTCCGTGGAGTTGGAATTTTGGCCCCGGTTTGGCTACGGTCAAAAGCGAGATGAACGATAACGAACGCGAATCCAAAGCCGTTTATTTGGTGCAGGAAGAAGGCAAGAAAAAGCCGACCTTGGAAACTTTTGCCAAAGGGGATAAACAACCCTCCTTGCCTTGGACTTGGGCCGGTATCCAAAACCGCTACTTCCTTTCTGTTTTAATTCCGCAGAATTGGAAAGGGGGAGATTTGGCCGCTTCTTCCGAAAAAATCGGCACCCAAAAACGGATGTGGGGTTTAGCCGGAGAAGGCGATTTAAAAGGCCCGCAATTTTCTATTGCCGTAGCGGGAACCACGGTGGAAGCCAAATCCAAAGTAGAATATAATTCCGATTTCTATTTTGGCCCCAAAGATTACAAGGCGTTTTTGACTTTGCCCTATCATTTGGACCGTTCCATTGCGTTCGGCTTTTTTGGCGCGTTAGGCAAAATCGCGCGCAACGTGTTGGAAACTTTTTACGGTTGGACGGGCAACTACGGCGTGGCTATTATTATGCTGACCGTTCTGTTGCAGGCTATTTTGTTCAAGTTTACGATTATGCAGTTAAAATCGGCCGCCCAAATGAAAAAGGTCCAGCCCGAAATGAAACGTATTCAAGAAAAATACAAAGGTAATCCCGAAGCCTTAAACCGCGAAACCTTGAACTTGTACAAAAAGTACAACGTCAATCCGCTCGCCGGGTGCTTGCCGCTTCTTATCCAGTTGCCTATTTTCCTGGCTCTGTTTAATGCATTGCGCACTTCTTGGTCTTTGCACGGGGCTAAATTTGTATTTTGGATTACGGACTTGTCTTCAAAAGACCCGTACTATTTGTTGCCTATTTTGATGGGTGCTGTGATGTTCTTCCAGCAAAAGGGCAATATCCCCGCAGGGACGGATCCGTCCCAAGCGGCTATGTTTAAGTATATGCCGCTTATTTTTACCTTGTTGTTTATGAATTTCCCGTCCGGATTGGTGCTTTACTGGCTGACAAACAGCCTGCTCACTTACGGGATTCAAACGCTTATTAACCGCAAAATTGCGAAAGCAAATTAAGGAGTCATTTTATGCCGAATAAAATTAAAGTACAAGCAAAAGATGTATCCGAGGCTATTGCCAAGGGATTAAAAGAATTAGGTTTAAGACGAGACCAAGTGGAAGTAACCGTATTAGAAACGCCTAAAAAGGGTTTCTTGGGCATCGGTTCCCGCCCGGCGGTTGTAGAATTGCGCCAAAAACGCTGGTCCACCGCCAATTTAGATGCGCAAATTTATATGGACGTTCCGAAAAAACGCCCTGCCAAATCCCGCAACGGACGCAACAACCGCAAGGAAGCCCACGGCAACCGCCGCAATAACCGCAGAAGCGAACGGGTGTTAGACGTGCGTGAACCGCGCGAAAAGGCTCCTAAGGCCAACGAACCCCAAATGCTGCCCTGCGAGGCTATCCGCAATGCCGTCATCCCGGAAAATTTGAAAGCCCCTATGGCCGAAGCCAAGGAATATTTGGAGAAGGTACTTGCTCATATGGGCGTAAAAGCGGAAAATTTGAACGTATGGTGGGATGACAAGCAGCAACGCATTTTGCTGACGTTTGACTGCGACCACCCGGCTATTGTGATTGGTAAAGAGGGAAAAACCTTGGAAGCCATCCAATATTTGTGCACTTTGGCATTAAGCCGCCATTTTGACAAGCCGATTTCCGTTATTACCGATACGCAAAATTATTGGAGAAAGGCCGAAGACAAAATTAATGCCGAAATTGAAAAAGGTATTGATATGATTAAGCGCGGCAACAGCGTTTTCCGCTTCCGCCCGATGAGCGCGCAACTGCGCCGCTATATTCACCGCGCGGTAGAAGGTAACGAATTTGTAACCACCGCCAGCGAGGGCGAAGGCAAATGGCGCAAAGTAACCCTGCGCCCGACAGAAAAAGCATTGGAAGCCGCACGCGCCAACACCGCTCCTGCGGATTTTGTACCCGGTGTAATCGGCGAGGATATCCCCGAAGAAACCAAAACTGAAACGGTGCAGGAAGAAGTGGTTGTAACCGTGGAAAACGGTGCCGAAAAGGAAACCTGCGCGGTAGAAGTAGTGGAAGAATGCCCCTGCTGCCATCACGAGGAAGAAGCACACGATGATTGCTCCTGCTGTGAGGACGAACACGATTCTTGTGCGTGTGAAACGCCCGTCCAGGCCGAAGAACCCGCCCAAACAGCCCCTGCGGCTGAAACAGCGCCCGAAGCGGCTCCTGTTGCCCAAACGGAAAAGCCCGCCGCCGCAGAGAAAAAGGAATCTTGCGGCGGGTGCTGTGGCTCTTGCAACTGCGGCCCGCTGTTTGAAACCCCGGCCGACCAATCCGCCGAAACCAAATAGCGCTAACATTTGGTAAAATCTACAAAAACCCCGCTAAGGTTTCTGCCTGGCGGGGTTTTTATATGGTATAAAGTTCATCCTAAATCAGCCTAAACCACCAAAATTTAAAGGAGGTCCTTTATAGTTTTGAGCATAGTTTTTTACCAAAAAAACGCCCGGTTATTGCCGGGCGTTAAAGCGGGAGTATCCTTACCTTTATTTATTGTCTAATGTACGGGTAAAGTTGCTATACGTTACAAATTTTTCTTCGTACGCAATAAAGGCTTCCTTCAAAATTTTGATAGCCGTTTGCTTATCAAAAATCTTTTCCACTACAACCGTTTTATTTTCCAACTTCTTATAATCTTCAAAGAAACTCATTGTTTCCGAAATTAAGTGCTCAGGCAGTTGGGATACATCCGTATAGTGGCTTACGTTCGGGTCGCCTTGTGCTACGCCAATAATTTTATCGTCGGCTTCGCCGTTATCAAGCATCCGCATTACCCCGATAATACGCGCAGGAACAATACACATCGGTACCACTTCGGCTTGGGATAAAATAAGGATATCCAACGGGTCTTTGTCGGCACCATAAGTACGCGGAATAAAACCGTAGTTGGCCGGATAATACACGGACGAATAGAGTACGCGGTCCAAGCGCAAAAGGCCGCTGGCTTTATCCAGTTCGTATTTGGCGCGGGTGCCTTTCGGAATTTCAATAATCCCGTTTACAACATAAGGTAAAGAATCTTTATCTCCGGGCGAAACGTGGTGCCACGGGTTAAAATTTGCAAACATTTTTTCCTCTTTTAATCTGTAATTTACTTATCTATTGTAGCAATTTTCACGCATAGATTAAACACTATATAACACTGACTTGGTATAATAGAATAAAGATTTTCCCAAGGAGTTTTATATTATGCCAGAAATTAAATGCCCGCATTGCGGACAAATTTTTCAAGTGGACCAGTCCGGCTATGCCGATTTATTAAGCCAGGTGCGGACCGCTGAATTTCATCAGGAGTTGGAAGCCCGTGCCAAGCAACTGGCCCGGGAACAGGCGGGAGAAATTGCTGTATTAAAAACCCAGGCGCAAGCCGACAAGCAACAGGCCGCAGCAGCCTACGAGCAGGAAATAATATCTTTAAAGGCGCAGATTTCCTCCGCGCACACTACACAGGAACTAGCCGTCAGCCGTGCGGTGGCTGGGGAAAAGGAGCGCTTAAACGATAAAGAAAAAGAACTTTTGTCGCTCCGGGCGCAACTGGCCGATGCCAAAAATCAAACGCAGTTGCAGGCGCAATCTTTAAAGGATAATTACGAAATCCAACTAAAAGCCAAAGACCAGGAAATTGCGTTCTATAAGGATTTAAAGGCTAAAATGTCAACTAAAATGTTAGGCGAAACCTTGGAAAAGCATTGTGAAATTGAGTTTAACCGCTACCGCGCCACGGGTTTTCAAAATGCGTATTTTGAAAAGGATAATGATGCCCGCACCGGAAGCAAAGGCGACTATATTTTCCGCGAGCAAACCGCCGACGGGGTGGAATTTATATCCATTATGTTTGAAATGAAAAACGAAATGGATACCACCGCCACCAAACATAAAAACGAGGATTTTTTCAAGGAACTGGACAAGGACCGCAAGGAAAAAGGGTGCGAATACGCGGTGCTCGTGTCGCTGTTGGAGGCCGACAACGAACTGTACAACACGGGCATTGTGGACGTGTCTTACAAATATCCCAAAATGTACGTTATCCGCCCGCAGTTTTTTATCCCGATGATTACGCTACTGCGCAATGCCGCGTTAAACTCGGCCGATTACCGCCGGCAACTGGCAGAAGTAAAAAGCCAAAATTTGGACATTTCGCACTTTGAGGACGACATTAACGATTTCAAAGCCAAGTTCGGGCGCAACTACCAATTAGCCAGCGACAAATTCAAAAAAGCCATTGAGGAAATTGATAAAACGATTGACCACCTGCAAAAAACCAAAGATGCGCTGTTATCCTCGGAAAATAACCTGCGGTTAGCCAATGATAAGGCGCAAGATTTAACCGTTAAAAAACTGGTTAAAAAGAATCCTACAATGGCTCAAAAATTCGCAGATTTAGCCGCTAATAAACCTGCTGGTACGGGTAACGGCCCGGCCTTAGACTAGCCGACCTATTTATGATACTCGCCCCGCGCCTAGCAATTTCCCGCGCGGGGTAGTTTTTTTAGTTGGGCGACAAGACGCTGTCGCCGCTTGCTGGTAGAATAGTTATACAGGCGCGCATCTCGCCTTTTTCTGCATAATCAACGCACAGAAAAAAATACCCCGGGTTGTAATGTGGCCCGGGGATTTTTGTAGGAGGCTAAAAGGCTTTATTTTGCCCAGTCTTCCAGGTGTTGTGCCGCGGCGGGGAGGACGGCTTTTAGCCAGTTGTGCCACGCTTCGCAGGTAAAAAAAGACCCGGGGTGCCGGATAGCGGCCCCGCTGGCGGACACGTTACCCGCGCGGATAGAGAACACCGGGCGCGTAAAGGTATTGTTTATCTTTTCGCCCCAAGGGGTTGCTTTGCCAAGTGTTAAAGCGGGGGGAAACTGTTCCGTATGCGAGAGGGCGGACATCCCGGCAAAAATGCAAATTCCGGGTTTTAAGGTGTTTAAAACATCTTTAAATGCCTGCCAGCCTTGCGCAAAATCCCGTTCGCTCGGGCGGTCCGACGGCGAGGGCATTGGGCGTTGTACAAAATTATAGAACGCGATATTTTCCCATAATTTGGGTGCGGTTTCCGCCGCCAGTTTTCTGCCCGCCAAAAACGCGTTTAAATTGTTCCAGGTCGGGCTGTTCCAGCAATGTTGGGGATAACACCGCTCCGCCACCAAGCGGCGTGTGTAGAGCGGATTTTGGACGTCTTCTACATTGGATTTTGCTTTATCAATATAATGCGATTCCAAGATTACCAATATTTTATTGGACGCCGAAAGATAATTTTTGCCCACCCACGGGTACCAAGCGAGTTTTCCCGCCTGGCAGAGAGCCTCAAAGGTTGGGTCAAACGACTGCGTTTGATATTGCTCAATTTCCTTTAAAGTTATCATAATGTGGCTCCTGTTTTGTTTACACAGTTGGCGGTATCGGTCAAAATGGAAGCAATGCGGTTACAGGAAGCAGGTATTTTTTCCATATCTAGCGAATTTCCCCAGAAATAACTAGTTGGGATAGCGCTTTCTGCGTTGTCCAATGTTTGCACTATATATTGCTCGTCTTTATAGTACACTTTTTTAATCTTGGCCCACGGAATCCGATAAATGGTGTCTAATTCCGGGTCATCCCATATGAGTTCGTTTTCCGTAATAACAACCCTTTCATTTTCTTCGGTAGAAAAAAACAGGATTTTTTCATTTTGGGGAATTTGATACGCTTCGCGTATCTCGCGTTTCTTATCTTTTTTTAGTATTTTAAAGGATTGCAACCCTTCTAGCGGAGCGTTATCCTGATGTTTATTAGGGGACTCCGATTTTATCTTGTGAGAAACATAATCAAGTCTGTTGATATTAAATGCAAAGACTTCGTTCATTTTTGCCCCTCCGTTTGGTATTGCTCAATTTCCTTTAAAGTTATCATAATGCGGCTCCTAAAATATTAAAGTAAAATTAACATAACTCTTTTTATTATTATTTATGGTTCTTTTTAAATTTAGTCCTCCTAATATTTTTTTTAACCAAGGAACTCTGGGTAAACCCGGAACATTTATATCTATGGCAATTTCAAAGACTTTTGCCATTTCCGTACAAACTTGAAACTGAACCTTGCGCTTTTTCAGAGGATTTTCCTGATTGCAACGCATATTAATTAAAGCGTTTAATTCTGGATCATCTTCTAAGTGATATTGGAAAAGCAGGGCTTTTGCCTTTTCTTTATTGGGAGTAGCGCCAGGGGATGTCTGCTCTGATCTGTATGAAATCATCATACTTGATTTAATATCTATTTTTGCAGAACCGTAAGGATGCGTTACAGTAGTATTCTTATTTCCTGTCTGGGTTTGTTCTTCAACACAGATGCACCTCTTAACTCCCAAAGCATTTACTATTTCGCTAAATTTGCTCCAACGATTCTTTGCACTCTCTAATAATAGATTTTGCACATTGCCCTCTTTCAATACCACATAATGGTCGGTATCATAGGGGTCTTGTAGTAATGTGTTACCGGGTTGCAAAAAGCCCGTTCCTTTTAAGTACTCAAATAGGGCTCCTTCGTAATCATCATCTACATTTACTACCACAGTATTGTGAAGTTTGCAAAATCCTACATCACTCCATTTCTTTTCCTCATCCCTTGCTTTGTTTTTTAAGACATCATCAACTACAATGATTATTTTCCTTTCGGTTGGTTCTTTTGTTATTTGCATTTTTTGCTCCTTGTGCTTTGTAAAATTACATTTCTGGTCTTTCTATCCCTTCCCATTTCAAAAACCCGACATCTCGGCACGGTAAGACAATTTTTAGAATTTCAAGTACCTTGGCTTCTGCTTTTTGCGCAATAGAGCGATGGCCTTCGGCAAGGAACTGCTTTAAGGCATCTTGTAGTTTGTTCTTTTGGCGTGCAGAACAGTAAATTTCTATCCTGGATGTTCTCCCAGCAACATCTTTTTCGTTGGAAGGCAGCGAAAAATAAAAAAAAGGGAGTTTTTTTTGATAATAAATCTGAGTTTCCTCATCTTTACGTATTCTTTTACCCCTCGCCTTAATTAGCGGTTTAAGAATTTTTGAGATATTAATGTCCGTAAACGGTCCTTTGTAGTATTTCCCGGCATACCAAAGGGAGTCGTCAATATCATTATTTAAAGATTGGGAAAAAATAATTATCTCTTTCATTTTGTAATCTCCTTTATTTGTTTCTTTAACGCATCAAAGAATTTGTTTCCATTTGAAGCCTCAAAAGACCCAAATTCTATGCGAGGTTTGTGGGCGTAGGTAAGTAAATCCTTTAACATTTCTTCTTCTTGCCATTTTTGTATGGTCATTTCACAGTTGGGAATTTTATCTGAGTGAGTTCCTACTATAATTAACTTTTCTTTTATATCCTCTTTACTCATAACATTTTCAAACCCTTTAATCATAGCCTTCATAGCACGTAAACACCTTTTATGCTTATCATCATCTTTTAAGGATTCAAGGTTGAGAAAGTATAAGATACAATCCGCACTTTTTGCCTTTTGAAACAGTTTTTTCCTATCTATTACGTCATAGCCTTGCCCTGCTGTATCAATAACCTGCGTTCCACATTCCCAGATTTTTTCCCAAATTACTCTTGATTTTATAAACTCTCCCACTGGGGTTGCTTGATAGGTACCAGAGGTGTCCTTGCCGTCCAGTTTATGAGAGAAAGTCGTTTTTCCGGCACCTTTTTCCCCACAAAGTAAAACTTTATAAGGGAGAAGATATTTGAGCAGAATCTGGGCTCTAATGGATTTTTTTATATGATTTACAACATTCATTTTTGTCTCCTTAATTTTTTATCTGCTTTTTAGCAACCAGGTGCGGCCTTGGTCCTTGGAATAAAAGGTTCCCTTGGCAGAGAGGGCTACCAACTGCGTGCCGACGGTTTGCAAGTCCTTAAACGGACCCGCCACGGTGCCGATGTACCGGCTTAACCAACTGCGGCCGCCGTTATAGGAATATTCTATATGGCAGGGATTTTTGGGGCTGATGCGTAAGATTTCATTACCGACTTGAACTATTTGGCTCATAATTATTCTCCTTTTACAAAAGTGTAACACGAGGGCGCGACAATACTATTGTCGCACAGTCGTTCTATAATAAAATTAATTGGGAAGCGAGGTGTCGGAATAAAAAAGCGGCGAATTACCGGAGCCTTTGGAATAACCCAAGTAATCGCCGCTTGCTTATTCCAAAAGAATAAGCAGGAACGATTATTTTAGGATTCCAAAGTGCCGACGGAATTATTCCGTCAGCTCTGCCCAGTCCCAAACCGGGCTTCCTGAAAATAATTAATTCGCCAACTCAAATTGTAGGGCGGACAAGCCGCCTTTTTTATTATATCACAATGTTTGGAAGTATGCTATTATATGAATATGTCTATTAAAAAAGCCTCTTTAAGCAAAATGAACCGCATTTTGTATTTACTTGCCAAATTACAGCGCGGAAGTGTTAATTTGTCCGTGGAAGCGCGTGAATTGGGGTTTTCCGTACGCACCTTGCAGCGGGATATCCTTTTTATTGAAGAGGCTTGTTTCCCAATAGCGGAAACGGGACCGGGATTATACCGGCTGGCGGAGGGGTTTTCGCTGGCTAAACTGCCGCTTTCCGCGCGGGACAGCGCGCTGTTAGCTATTATGGGGGAAGTGGCGCAAGACCTTGGGCCGGAGTGGCAAGAGAGTTTTACGCGCCTGCAAAAGGCTGCGGCCCGTCCGGAAGGCAAAAATATTTATTTTATTAAAACCCCGGAGATAAAGGGTAAATCCAACCCGCAGGTAATGACCCGGCTGGAACAAGCCCTCTACCAATATACCTATATTAACCTTTGCTATATCAATAAGCGCAACCAGCGGGTTTGGTACAACCACTTGCGCCCCGTAAAAATCGCCTTGTTCGGCACTTGGTATCTTATCACGCTAAACAGCGAAAATACCTTTATGAAGTTTACGCTTTCGCAAATAATGGATATCCGCCTGTTAAAGGAGCATTTTACGCCCATAAACATAGAGGATAAACTGCGCACGGAGCCCAATATTTGGTTTGACCAGGAGCAAAATATAGAGGTTACGTTGCGGGTTGCGCCGGAAGCGGCCCGGTATTTTAAAGAAACGGTGGTGTTTTCGCACCAGCAAATAAAAGAAACGCTGGCGGACGGGGCGCTTATTTTAACCTGTAAAACGGCTAATTTTATGCAACTTTTGCCCCAAATAAAGCAATGGCTGCCCTATGTAAAGGTGCTGGCCCCGGAGAGCCTGGAAGCGCAACTGCGGGCCGATTTAAAGGCTTATTTACATTGACAAGCAACTCCCGTTTACTTACAATGTTTTATACGGTATTTTGCGACGACGCACCTATTTGCAAAACAATGACAGCCACCATTATTTTTATTTTATTTATTGTTTTTTCTCTCCTGATCCTGCCTTGGGGACGGAAATTTTTTGGGGAAACCTGCCGGAAATATTACTATCCCGTTTGGACGTTTTTATATGCGGGGAGTGTTATATATTTGGCCTTTTTGTGCCGCACCCCCAAGCCGGGGCTTGTATTGCGTATGGAAGTGCTGAAAATTTACCGTTTGGCGGCGCATTGTCTGTTAAAAGACGGCACCGTTTCTGCCTATGTCTGCAACAATATTTTGCAAACAAGAAACAATGTATTTAAAATATCCCAAAAGGCACCGCTGCAAGATATGGTTTTAAATATCGTATTTTTCCTGCCGCTAGGTTTTTTATTGCCTTTTTTGTGGAAAAAATGCACTTGGTGGAAAACGCTTTTTGTCGGTGCGGTTATTTCCTGCATAATTGAGGGTTTGCAGGCTTATACCCATTTGGGGGTATGCGATATAGATGATGTGCTAAATAACGTGCTGGGGGCTGTTTTGGGGTACTTTTTGGCTAAATTAGCCGTACGGCTCAACCCGCAGGAGATGAAATGATGAATTTTCGCCTATTAATAGCGGCTCTTTTTAAAAAAGTGGTGCAAATTACGGCACGCATTTTACATTTGCCGGAGCAATTTGTCTGCTTTTTATATATAGGCACTTTGAATACCGCCTTTGCATACTGCCTGTATGTGTTCTTTGTATGGATAGGATTGAATTATATTTTCGCACCGCTTTGTTCCACCGTTTTAGGGGTACTGTTCAATTTTAAGACCATTGGCGGAATTGTGTTCCAGAGCCACAACAACGCACTTTTAGGAAAGTTCTTCGGCGTGTATGGTGTGGTTTACCTGTGTAACGTGGCAGGCTTGAAAATATTATCTTCCGTCGGGCTTAACTTATACATAGCGGGGGCAATTTTAGTTTTACCTCTTGCAATGCTCGGTTTTATACTTAATAAAAAGTTGGTATTTCACAAATGAAAAAGAAAATTTCAATTATTTCCAGCGCATTTAACGAACAGGAAAATGTGTGGGAACTCTACAAGCAAGTAAAGGCCGAAATGGCCAAATACGCGGATAAATACGATTATGAACAGGTGCTGCTGGATAACGCTTCCACCGATGGAACACTTGAAGAACTGCGCAAAATTGCTGCGCAGGATACGCATTTTAAAGTAATTGCCAATGCCCGAAACTTTGGGCATATCCGCTCGCCTTATTATGGCATTTTACAGTGCAGCGGGGATGCCGTTATTTATATGGCCTCTGACTTGCAGGACCCGCCCGCACTTATTGGACAGTTTTTAGCCAAGTGGGAAGAAGGCTTCAAGGTAGTGCTTGCGCAGAAAACGCAAAGCAAGGAATCTGTTTTGTTCTTTGCCGTACGGCGCTTTTATTATTGGTTGCTTAACCTGCTTAATGATTCCGGCGCGCAACTGCCGGCCAACTGCACCGGTTTTGGCCTGTACGACAAAGGCGTGGTGGAGGAACTGCGCCGCTTAAATGACCCTTATCCATATTTACGCGGGCTGGTATGCGAACTGGGCTACAAGCGCGCTCTCGTGCCGTTTGTTCAGCCGACCCGTAAACGCGGATTTACCAAAAATAACTTTTACACGCTGTATGATAACGCAATGATTGGATTTACCAATCACTCCAAGGTTCCTTTGCGGTTGGCGGCAATGGGCGGCTTTGTACTGGGGGGGATAAGTTTAGCCCTGGCCTTTGTTTATTTGATTTTAAAATTATTGTTTTGGAATAATTTTCCAATGGGCACAGCCCCTATTTTGTTAGGGGTACTGTTCTTTTCCTCTGTGCAACTGTTTTTTATTGGAATCATTGGCGAGTATATCGGGGCTATTTTAACCCAAGTGTTAAAGCGCCCGCTGGTAATAGAAAAGGAGCGTATTAATTTTAAGTAAAGTCTAAAAATACATCTTACATTATCATAAAAAACACCCCGGGGTTAATCAATATCCCGGGGTGTTGTACATTTTGCAGACTTTTTATTGCACCGGTTCAGGTTCCTCTATTTGAAAGTTTTGGAGTTGGTCATCATCCTCGGCAAATGGATTCGCCTCCTCGGTGCTTACTTTCTCATTGTGTTTGAAGATTTTTGCTTCAACCGACTCCTTCCACACTTCTTCCTTATTCGTCAACTCACTAGCCAGTTTCGCAAGAGTCGCATTTCTGGCGGTGGCATCCTTAATATCATACGCGTTCAAAAAGCGCGGGGTAAAGGAATCAAAGAATGCTGTTACTTCGGCTGATTTGCCCTCCAAACCATACTGTTCAAATGCCATAATCCAGTACGATTTCACATTAGCCAGGGCCATTTCCGATAGGGCTTTCTCTTGGTTGGCGGCTTCTTGGCCCAAAAGTTCCAGTCGGCGCTCCACTTTTTCCTTCTTGTTCAACAAGCGGGAATTGAGCAACTTAGTAGCCTTTTCCTGCTGTTTCTGTTTGTTGTCAGACGACTCATTGCTACGCAAGGTCGCAACAACCGAGGCTAAATATTCATCATACCAAGCACCCATTTGTTTCAGTTCGTCTGCGGAAACATATGGTTTATAACTATCCAAAGTAACGCGTTTTTGTACCGCAATTGCTTCGGTTTGCGCCTTAATAATGTTATCAATAGCCTTTTGGTTCTTTATCTTGTTGCCCTCTCCGGAAGCACGGTTAAAGTTCACGCTAGACGCCTGATATTGCAAGCGTTTTACTAAGGGCGTGGTAACATACATATTGTCCATTACGCCCAATTTGCCCAAGGCTTCGCGCCCAAAGATAATCGGAGAGCCCATAAACATACCTTCTGACGATTCCTTTTCCGCTCCGCTTACCGTTTCATAGGCATCCATTTGCTTCGTGTTATAATCCTGGCCTTCGGCTTTAAGTTGGGCTAAAACGGCTTCTTGGTTCTTTTCGTCCTGTTTGAGTTTGTCCGGGTCATAAGCACCGCCGTATTTGGGGCTAGCCATTTCGTTCTGTACTTCCTTTTGTCCTTCATTCGTAATATGGAACTTCACATACGGATAGATGACATAGTCCGCTCCTGCTAATCCACCAAAGAAGAGAATATTACTTTTTAACCCTTGTACAAAGTAACTGGTTTTCAGCCAAGCCTTGCCCATACTCCACGCAAAGCGCGGGTTGGTCAAAAATTCCTTAGTAAAGGCTTTTGTCGGCACCAGGCGCGGCATCAACGAATCCAAGAACTTATTGTTATAGTTGGCAATTCTAAAATACTGACTGCCTACCTGTTCCGCCCACTGACCGTTTGCCAACATCTGCGCCGGGAATTTAACTGCCCCGGGGATAGAAAGCGGGTCAAACGCCGTCCGGGCCGCCGTGCGGCTCATAGCCGGGGCCACTACCACATCCGTACTAAACAGTTCGTTGCCCGGTTTACCCAACTTAGTTATGTTCCACCAAGAGGACTCCATCGCAACCCCCGTAGCGCCCGGCTGACTGGCCAGTACCGGCATTTTGTCCGAACCGTAAACCGGCATTCTAATATTTACCCAGCCGTCAAACCCGCCAGATTTGGCCGCATCAAAACTGATACCTTGCATACGGGAATATGCCTGTGCAGCACGCAGTTCCGGCACCGATAATTTCAGCCAAGGATACATCATTCCTTCGGTTTTTTGCATTCCTTGCACGCCGTGGTTCATTAAGCGCAGCATATCATAATCTTTCACACCGTTTTGCAAGGTGGCTAATCGGCCCGCGAAATTAACCGAGCCAACATTTTGTGCTCCACCCGGTAATATTTGGTAGAAATCCACACCCACAATTTGGCGGTTGGGGGTCATCCCTACCCAGCGTCTCGGGTTCCAGCGGGAATATTCATTTTGCAAAAAACGCATAGAAGATTTACCAGGCTGGGCAATTATCTTTGTTTTGACAACGGGTGCCAACCCTTCGCCCACCTTGGACGGAAGCGTTGTAGCCGGTGCTTTGCCTGTCTCAATATAACGAACCGCCATTGTTACATTGTTATTAACAGCCTTGGACGTATAAGAAGCCAACCTGCCAGCCTTGGTCAATTCCACGCGGAAGGTCAAAAGCGCACGTCCTTTATTAGATTTGGCCGCTGCGTTAACGGCTTTCGGCAAAGCAAGCATGGCCCCACGCGCAAAACGGAACGCTTGGCTGGCCGCTTCAATCAGAGTGCCGCCATATACCCACAAAGTCGCTTCCCCGACAAACCAGAAGAACGCCGCTGCGTTTTCTTTATCCACTTTGGCTTTATTTAAGCCGTTATGTTGGGCAATTTCCACCCAGCGGCCCTTAGAGGTATATATATACCCGTAAATCATACGGATGGAGCCGTCCGGGTTTTGCAGCATATTGCCTTGGTTAGAAGGCGCAATAGCAGGGATAGAGGTTTCAGGGCTATTTAAGATAACAATTCCTTCTTCCCCAGGATAAATCGGCCCGTTCACACCATCAATAATCCCGTCCTTATCCCTGAATACAAGGAAACACTTCCCGTCACGGTTCACCTTCGCCCCATCCACTATAAAGGTATTAACAGCAGCTAGGCTCTTGCATCGGCCATCAATGTCTCCACCACCCTTATTGGTAATTTTCATCAGAATTAACGGTTCCGTAGCAAATTGGTTATAGATATCCGCCAACTTATCCGATAATGCCTGCATTTGTTTGGAATCCAAACCATAGTCCTTATAATAAGAACCTTGCAAAGGTTCATACAAATCAGCCACGCGGAGGGCAAAAGTTTTGCGGAAAGCAAACTCGTCCTTACTCGTTTCTTTGCCGGCCTGGTTACCCATTAATACGGATGCCGCTTCCAACGCAATTACGCGCGTGGAAAGGGAATAAACCTTGGGGTCGGAGAAGTTTTTGAAGAATTGCATAGCATTATTCCACTTTTGCGACCCGCGGGCTTCTTGGCGGACCTCATCTACTATGCCCGCAATAATTTGGTTTACTACCGGTGCATTATCCGCTTTAAAATCGGTATTCTTGACGCCACTATCAAATTTTTTGACTAATATGCCCACCGAGGCCGGATCATTAAGCAATGTATATTTGGTGGCATAGTCTGCCAAGGCTATAACATCTTGGAAGTGTTCATCATTGGAGTTAAGCCCTTTTTGGGCAGCAGCCGCCATTTCGGAAAAGTATTTATTTTGTACCGACTGGAAATGGTCTGCCGGGAGAACAGAACCAGATTGTTTTACATATTGGCTAACCTTTTTGGGAACTCTTTTGGTTTGAAAGGAAACTTGACCGTCGGTACCCGGTTTTCTGACCATAACCATATCATAAGTGATAACAGTCGTTTTTTTACCAGGACCGGGGAGTTGTTGTTGGGTTAAAAGAGGATCCTGTTTTTTTACGGCAACCAAGTAATTATGCGTTTTGAGCATAGCAATACGCAAAGAGCCCACAGCCATCGTACGAATCATAGATTCATGCGGCAGAGAGGAAAGCATCCCTTCCCGATATGCCATACGCAGATAAACACTTTCCAAATCATTATTAAACTCTTCTAACGCGGCTTTATCCGCGTTGCCGCTTTTTACAGCCTGCAACATATAATCCACCGTGTTGCCCAAGGCTTCGGCCGCATAGACGGTGTTCATTAAAAAGGAGTCGTTGGTATTGCCCATCGGGTCAATAAAGTCACCCATGTTTTGGAGAGTCAGTTCGTCCTTGGCTAACAGTTCAAGGACGTCATTTTGCGGGCGTTTGAGGGGGAGCGCCTGTACACGCGGGGCCACATAAGTAGCGTCCCGCTCCATAACTGCCCCAGAGCGGACATCCCGTTGATAATCTGCAAAAGCCTGTTCTTGGGCGCGTTTTTCCTCAGCGGCTTGGTTGTCTGCCTCTTTTTTCTTTAATTGGTGTAATTTATCCAAATCTTGGAAACGTTGGTAATACGTACGGCTTCTATCTTCAAAATGTTTCCTTGTCTGATTAATTTGCGTAGGCAGTTGTTTATTAGCCGCCTGGGAAACAGCCGCACCTACATTAGGTCTGGCAGTCGTACCCGTAGTGTTTTTTTGTCCTGACGGACGGCGCGCCTGTGCCCACGCCGAGGGGGTGGGGAGAACACAATTTAAAGCAAATACAACGGCAAGTACACGGCAGAAAAAAGATTGCATAGAACGCTCCTTGTATAATAGGCCTAGTTATATTGTACCGCTTTTATACATTTTTTCCAGGGGGCAAAAGACCTATTTCACACGGGACCAAAAGTCCTATATCATTTATAGGCCCCGTCTTTTTTATCTTTTATATTATATTACAATTATATGTTTTTGTTGCTTTTTTTAAGCAATGCAAAAGAAGTCTTTTATGTGTTATAATAGAAAGGAACTATAAACTCTTGGCGGAGAATAGTCTTACAGCGGGGAAACCCGCCCTTGCTGCTTACAAAAATTCTCTTCCAACTGTTTACTTGGCAATTCTGATATCAGGGATTGCTATAAAGTGTTAATTTCGTACAATAAAAGTTACGGGTGCACCCGTTTACATTTTACAACAGGAGTTTGTTATGAAAGTACTTTTGCTGGCAGGTGGACTTGGTACCAGATTGGGGGAAGAAACCTCTATCCGCCCCAAACCGATGGTGGAAATAGGCGGTTACCCGATTATTTGGCACATTATGAAACTTTACACCCACTACGGGCTGACGGACTTTGTTATTCTGTGCGGATACAAAAGTGAAGTCATCAAAGAATACTTTGTCAATTACTACACCAACAACTCTGATGTTACGATAGATTTCCAAACCAATCAAATTGATGTCCATATGAACCGCTGCGAACCGTGGAAAGTTACCCTTTTATATACAGGGCGTAACGCAATGACTGGCTCGCGCATTAAGCAGGCTTGCAAGTTTGTAGGAGACGAGCCCTTTATGCTGACGTACGGGGACGGAGTGTCCGACGTGGATATTAATAAGTTGTTAGACTGCCACAAAAAATCGGGCAAACTGGTAACTTTAACAGCCGTCCAGCCCACAGGCCGCTTTGGCGCGCTTAATATTGAACCGAGCGGCATCATTTCACGCTTCCAGGAAAAGCCGGTAGGGGACGGCGCGTGGGTAAACGGCGGCTTTTTCGTTTGCGAACCCAAAGCCTTTGACTATATTCCGGATGGGGATAATATTATGTGGGAACGCGAACCGCTTACCCAACTGGCCAAGGAAGGCCAATTAAACGCATATAAGCACTATGGCTTTTGGCATCCGATGGACACGTTGCGCGACAAAATTGAACTCAACGAACAATGGACCGCCGGAAAAGCCCCGTGGAAAGTGTGGGAGGAATAAATATGTGGAGCGATACCTATAAAGGCAAGCGCGTTTTACTTACCGGGCATACGGGATTTAAAGGGTCGTGGCTTGCGCTTTGGCTTACCCAATTAGGGGCCGAAGTTTGCGGATACTCCTTAAAACCCAATACGGTGCCTTCTATGTTTACGGCCCTGGATATTGAACATAAAATCGCCAAAAATGTTTTTGGCGATATTTTGGATAAAAATCTTTTAAATAAAACCTTTGCCGAATTTCAGCCGGAAATAGTATTTCACTTGGCGGCCCAGCCGTTAGTCCGTTTATCCTATGCGGAGCCGGTCCTTACCTATGAAACCAACGTAATGGGCTCCCTAAATGTATTGGAAGCCGCCCGCAAAACACACTCTGTAAAGGCTTTTGTAAATATTACCACGGATAAATGTTACGAAAATAAAGAAATCGCCCGGGGCTATACGGAAGATGCGCCGATGGGGGGGTATGATATGTATTCGTCCTCCAAGGGGTGTGTGGAAATTTTATCCTCGTCTTACCGCCGCAGTTTCTTGCAGGACGGCTATGCGTTGGCTACGGCCCGCGCCGGGAACGTGATCGGCGGGGGCGACTGGGCGGCAGACCGTTTATTGCCCGATTGTGTGCGTTCCATAGAGGAAGGAAAAACCATAGAAATCCGCAACCCGCACGCTACGCGCCCCTGGCAACATGTTTTGGAGCCGCTTTCCGGCTATTTGCTTTTGGGGCATTTGCTCTATACCAAGGGGCGTGAATATGCCGAAGGCTTCAACTTTGGGCCAAAGGCGGACAGCGTTTTAACCGTGGCAGAGGTAGCCGAACTGGCGGTAAAGTATTACGGAAAAGGTGAAGTGGTGGTGCATAAAAAAGATAATTTGCACGAAGCCAACCTGCTAATGCTGGATATTACCAAAGCCAAGGAACGCTTGGGCTGGACGCCAACCTATACGGCCGAGCAGGCTGTGGAAAAAAGCATTAGTTGGTATAAACAATTTTACGAAGGAAAACCAATGTACGATTTTACCTTACAACAGATTAGTGAATATATGGAGAAGATGCAATGGAAAAAGAATTAAGAGCGGCTGTCCAAGCGGCGGCGGCCAAGTATTTTGACGAAGTTTGTGGCACTAAAAAAGAGTTATCTTATATTCCTGCTTCGGGCAAACTGTTAGACAAGGCAGACCTGTCCAAAATGATTGATGCCACCTTGGATATGTGGCTGACGGCAGGACGGTTTAATGACCAGTTTGAAAAGGATTTTGCCGATTTTTTGGGTGTCAAATTCGCCTTATCTACCAATTCCGGTTCCTCGGCCAATTTGTTAGCCTTATCCGCCCTTACCTCTTATAAATTGGGCGACAGACGGCTTAAAAAAGGCGACGAAGTCATTTCCGTTGCTGCCGGCTTTCCCACCACCGTTAACCCGATTATCCAGCAGGGTTTAATTCCCGTATTTGTGGATTGCGAAATCGGCACCTATAATATTGACGTCAAACAAATTGAAGCGGCCGTTTCGCCCAAAACCAAGGCTATTTTCCTGGCACATACGTTGGGAAATATGTTTGATATGGATGCCATTATGGACATCTGCAAAAAACACAATCTGTGGCTGATTGAGGACTCCTGTGATGCTTTGGGAGCCGAATGGGACGGCAAAAAGGCGGGCACGATTGGGCATATCGGCACATACAGTTTTTATCCGGCCCACCATATGACAATGGGCGAGGGCGGCGCCGTGGTAACCAACGACCCGCAACTCTACCGCATTATTTTATCGTTCCGCGATTGGGGCCGCGATTGCTGGTGCAAGCCGGGGGTGGATAACACCTGTAAAAACCGTTTTAATATGCAACTGGGGCACCTGCCTTTTGGCTACGACCATAAATACACCTATTCCCATATCGGGTTCAACTTAAAAATTACCGATTGGCAGGCCGCTGTGGGGGTAAGCCAACTGAAAAAATTGCCGGGTTACCTGCAAAAACGCACCGAAAATGCCGCTTATTTAATGAACAAACTTGCGGACCTGACAGATGTGCTTATTTTACCCAAGGTGGACAGCAAGGTAAAACCCTCTTGGTTCGGCTTTTTAATTTCCGTCAAGCCCGAAGCCAAATTCACCAAGCAACAATTAGTGGAATACTTGGAAAAAAACGGGGTGGGAACCCGCCAATTATTTGCGGGCAACCTTTTGCGCCAACCGCTAATGGTAGAAAACGACGTAACCCTGCGTATCGGCGCGGGTGCGGTGCAAAATTCGCGCGATTTGACCGAGGCTGATTACCAAAAATTGCCCAATACAGATTTTATTATGAACAATACCTTCTGGGTAGGGGTTTTCCCGCGGTTAGGGGAAAAGGAATTGGATAAGACCTCGCGCCTTATTCACGAATTTGCCGCCCGGCATAAATAACCTATGAAGAAACAACTTTTGCTGACCGGGGGAAACGGGTTTATCGGTAAGAACATACGGGAGAGTTTTTTGGCCCAAAAGTATGATATTACTGCTCCGCGCAGCAGCGAACTTAACTTGGCTGATACAGCGGCCGTGGATAATTATTTTAAAACGCACCAATTTGATGCGGTTATCCACGCCGCGGTAAAGCCCGGCCACCGCAACGCCAAAGACCCGACGAACCTGCTCTACACCAATTTACGGATGTTTGAAAATCTGACCCGCCATACGGACAGGTTTGGCCGCCTGATTAATTTGGGCAGTGGTGCAGTGTATGATTCCGCCGCCGACAACCGCCTAGTAACCGAGGACCAAATCGGCCTGCGGATGGGGAAAGATGACCACAGTTTTTGCAAATATGTGGTGCATAAACAGATTGAAAATATAAAAAACGCAGTGGACTTAAATATTTTCGGCATTTTCGGCAAGTACGAAGATTGGGAAATCCGCTTTATTTCCAATGCTTGTTGCAAAGTCCTTTTTGATATGCCTATTACGTTGCGCCAAAACAGGCGTTTTAGTTACCTCTACGCGCCGGATTTAATGCCCGTGCTGGATTACTTTATAGAGCACGAACCGAAGTTCAAATGTTATAACGTAGTACCTGATGAAGAAACCGAACTTTTGCAAGCCGCGCAAACGGTTTTGGATGTCAGCGGAAAAAAATTGCCCATACAAGTTGCGCACGAAGGTTACGGCCTTAATTATTCCGGCTCTAATGCCAGATTAAAGGTCCAAATCCCGGGGCTTACGTTTACCCCGATAAAAGAAGCAGTATCAGCCCTGTACGGATATTACCAAACCCAAAAGGCTGAACTCAATCCGGATTTATTACAAACAGATAAATAGGAGCACCCAATGAACAATTTAGAAAGAAAAATGTTGGAAACCTTACAAGATTTAAAAGCCAATCACCACGTGATCGGCATTAAGGCTGAGTTTGAGGCCGAGGGTACACGTATGGAAGAAGCCTTACGGTTAAAAGAAGTGGTAACCAAGGCCGGGTTGGATTTAGTTATTAAAGTAGGCGGTTGTGAAGCCATTAAAGATATGTTTGATGCGCGTACTATTGGCGTGAAGGGTATTGTCGGCCCGATGATAGAAACCCCCTACGCAATGAGCAAATATGTCAAGGCGACGCACTTTGTCTTTCCGGAAGAGGAACGCCAAGAAATGGAATTTTTTATTAACGTGGAAACCTATACCGGAGCCGAAAATTTAGATGCTATGATGGCTCTCCCGGAATTTAACGAATTGGCGGGCATTGTGTTGGGACGTGTAGATATGACAGGTTCTATGGGGCTCTCTCGTGAGGATATTAACTCCGAAACCATTTTTAAAATGGCCGAAACAATGAGTGCCAAAGTACATAAAGCAGGCAAGAAAATGGTTATCGGCGGAGGGGTATCTGCACACTCGTTACCGTTCTTTTCTCGCCTGCCGCAAGGGTCTTTAACCAAGTTTGAAACGCGCAAAATTATTTTTGATGCCCAAGCCGCAATCAAAGACCCTAACGCCGATAAAGGCATTTTAAAGGCCGTAGGCTTTGAACTGATGTGGCTTAAAAACAAGCGCGATTTTTACGGGATGATTTACCGCGAGGACGAACAACGTCTGACAATGCTGGAAGCCCGTTACAAAAAATTAATTGAAGAAGCGGGCGGACAATTTTAGGTATTTTTTAATTATGATTAAAACCTCGGATTATTTGGTTAAAAAGTTGGAAGCGTTGGGCGTGGATACTGCTTTTATGGTGTCAGGCGGCGGAGCAATGCACTTAGACGACAGTTTTGGTAAAAGCAAAAAAATCCGCTTAATTTGTAATCATAACGAACAAGCCTCCGCTATGTGCGCTGAGGGCTACGCACGCGCAAACCAAAAGTTAGCCGTAGCGTGCGTAACCACGGGGCCGGGGGGATTAAACTGCTTAAACGGTGTTTTTGGTGCTTGGACGGATAGCGCGCCAGTACTGTTTATTTCCGGCCAAGTAAAATATACCACCACTTTATCTTCTTGCCCGGATATTCCCTTGCGCCAACTGGGCGACCAAGAAGCAAACATTATCCGGGTGGTTACACCGCTGACCAAATTTGCCAAAATGGTTACCGACCCTTACGATATTGATGCCGCCATAGAGGAGGCCGTTTTTAAAGCGACTACCGGCCGCCCAGGCCCGGTATGGATAGATATTCCGTTAAATGTGCAGGCCGCACCAATTGACGAAACCAAACTCAAAAAATTTGTTCGTCCGGCGGAAAAAACTGCCGATATGGCAGACAAACTCTGCCAAGCGGCTGACCTGCTAAAAAGTGCCCGGCGCCCGGTACTTATTGCGGGGAACGGCATCCATTGTGCGCGGGCGCAAAAGGATTTGCGCGCGTTTTTGGATAAAACCCAAATCCCCGTATTGGGTACATTTAACGGGTTTGATTTAATCCCCTCTGATGCCCCGCTGTTTGCGGGGCGTATCGGCACCGTAGGCCAGCGTGCTGGGAACTTTGCCCTGCAAAACGCTGATGTAGTGCTGTGCGTGGGCACACGCAATAATATCCGCCAAGTGAGTTATAACTGGGAAAATTTTGCCAAAAATGCAAAAAAAATAGTGGTGGATATTGACCCTGCCGAACTTGAAAAGCCAACGGTCCGCCCCGATTTGCCCATTTGCGCGGATGCGGGATATTTTCTCCGCGGATTGACCGCACAAATCGGCCTGCTTGATATTGCGCCTTGGCGCGAATACTGCCGTAAAATGCGGGTTAAATATCCGCCTTTGCGGGAGTTTTCCATTAATCAGGCAGATAAGGTTCACCCATATTTATTTATGGAAAAATTGAGCCAAATTCTTCCGCCCGAAAGCCGCGTGGTGGCCTCCAACGGTACGGCCTGTGTGGCGTTTTTTCAGGCATTTGAAAGCAAGGCGGGGGAACGGCTTTTATTAAACTCCGGTGATGCTTCTATGGGGTATGGCCTGCCCGCGGCTATCGGTGTGTGCGCCGCGAACAACCGCCGGGACGTTATCTGTCTGGAAGGCGACGGCAGTATTATGATGAATTTGCAAGAATTGCAAACCGTAAAAACCAATAATCTTCCGCTTAAAATTTTTGTACTGAAAAACGGAGAATATATTTCTATTATCCAAACCCAGCGCAACTTTTTTGACGGACGGCTGACGGGATGCAACGTGCAAAGCGGGGTGGAAGTGCCGGACTTTGTAAAAGTGGCCGAAGCCTTTGGCTTACCCGCTGTGCGCATTAGCGCCAATAGCGAACTGGCTGACAAAATACAACAGGTGTTGGATATGACCGGCCCCGTAGTGTGCGAGGTGGATTGCACCGAAAATTATACCTTTGCGCCGAAACTTTCCGCGCGCAAACTGCCTGACGGCACAATGATTAGCCCGTCCCTGGAAGATATGTATCCGTTCCTGGACCGCAAAGAAATGGAAGAAAATACTATTAAATGAAAACCATTATCCTTACCGGTGGAACCGGCTATCTTGGCAGACATTTATCGTCCGCATTGGAGACGGAGGGATACCACGTTTTATGCTTGCGCCGCGCCTTTTCGGACGAACAAGCCGAAGCCTTATTTACCCATCAACCCGTATTTGCCGTTATTCATTTAGCCACCTGTTATGGAAGAAATGGGGAGAGTATGGCTGAACTAACGGAGGGAAACTTGCTCTTTCCGTTAAAGGTTCTCCACCTTGCCATAAAACATAAAGTAAAAGCCTTCCTAAATACGGATACGATTTTAACGCGTTTTCTTAATCCGTACGCGCTGTCTAAGGCGCAATTTGCGGAGTGGCTAAAACTATCAGCCGATAACATCACGGCGGTAAATATCCGGCTGGACCATTTTTATGGGCCATTTGATACTCCTAATAAGTTTATTGCGTTTCTATTTAAAAGTTTTCGCGAAAATGTGCCCGAATTAAACCTAACGGAAGGCGCGCAAACGCGGGATTTTACTTACATAGATGATGTGGTAAGCGCATATTTGTCCATATTAAAACACTCGGACGAATTTCCGCGCGGAAAGGTAACCGCCTTTGAGGTTGGAACAAACCGCAAAACAAGCATAAAAGATTTAGTTTTACTGGTTCAACGCACCTGCGGCAACACGGCTACGCGCCTAAACTTTGGCGCGCTCCCATATAGAAAAAATGAACAACTGGATTATGATTTAGATACAACCGCCCTTGAATCATTAGGTTGGAAAGCCGAGGTTTCGCTGGAACAAGGGCTGTGTAATATTATGAGAGAAGAATATGGAACAGATAAATAATCTGGTTTTAGGGGCTGGAATTTCCGGACTTTCTTGTGCGTTTCATTTAAATAAAAAGAAACAACAAGCAATCATTTGCGAAGCCTCTAATGATTGGGGCGGTCTGTGCGGAAACTTTTCTATACAAGGGTTCCGTTTTGATAAATTTGTACATTTTTCGTTTACAGAAAACGAATATGTTAAAAATTTATTTACCCATAATTTAGAAATTCTTGTTCATAAACCGGAACTTACTAATTTTTATTATGGAAGATGGTTAAAACATCCGGCACAAAATAATTTACAATGTTTAAATTTCCAGGAAAAAGTGAAAATTTTTCTTTCTTTTTTAACTAAACCGCATATTACGCCCACTAATTATGATGAATGGTTGCGTGTTCAATATGGCAATTATTTTGCAGAACATTTTCCGAAGAATTATACCCGTAAATATTGGGGGCTTGAAGCAAAAGAATTAGAAACAAAATGGGTTGGGAAGCGAATGCGCCCCATTACCATAAAAGAAATGCTGCAAGGGCTTATGCATAAGAAACAAAAAACACTTTATTATGCTAAAAATATGCGCTATCCCCAGACAGGCGGTTTTAAATCTTTTCTGTCCGTCTTGGCTCAAAAAACAGATATTAGATTAAATAAAAAGGCTGTAAAAATAAACTCAAACACAAAAGAGGTCTTTTTCGCAGATGGGTCGAGGATAACATATCGGAATCTTATTTCTACAATTCCTTTGCCGGAAGTAATTAAATTATTGCCTAATGTTCCGGCCTCGGTACAAGATGCCGCCCGTAAGTTGCGTTATACTTGCGGGTATATGGTATCAGTCGCACTAAAAAAGTCATATGACTTTAAGGGCAATTTACTGTTTTATGTATATGATAAAGAGATTCCGTTCTCCCGGGTTTATTTTCCTTCTATTAAATCGCCGGATAATGTCCCTGCCGGAGCAAGTTCTTTACAAGCAGAAATATTTTTCGCCAATGATACCCCTGTTCCTAATAAGGAAATGATTTTAACACGCACAATACAAGGCTTGTTGGCAACAGGTATTATCCAAGAGAAAGATATTTTATTTACAGATATTCGTTTTGAGCCATATGCAAATGTAATTTTTGATTTGCAAATTTATAATAATAGAAAAATAGTTTTAGATTATTTAAAACATATCCAAATTATCCCTGCGGGCCGCTTTGGAACGTGGGAATATTTATGGACCGACCAATGTGTCCTTAACGGGAAAAATGTTGCTGAGCAAATCACAGGAGATAACATATGAACCAACACACAGATTTGATATCCATATTCTTGCCATATTATAACGATAAGAATTTTTTGCCGCAAGCAATTAATTCTATATTAGCCCAAACCTACACTAATTGGGAATTATTTTTAGTCAATCACGACTCAGCAGACGGCTCTCGGGATATTGCCCACTCGTTTAAGGATATCCGCATTAAACATATTGACATACAACATAATACCGGAGCGGTGGGGGCTATTTTGTTTGACGAATTTTTAAAGCAAGCAAAAGGCAATTATATCAAAACCTTTTCTGCCGATGATGTATTGTTACCGCATTGTTTTGAACTTTTGCTTACGGCACTAAAAAAAGCGCCTGCACAATCATTTTGTTTCGGAAATGCTGAATATGTAAATGAAAAATTACAAAAACTTGGTTCCACTTTCTTTCAAAACAGGGATGGGTTTGATATTAATGCAACGGCTCCACAATATTTAAAAAAAATGATTAATGGTTTTTCACCATTTCCTTATGCGGGTTTTTTGGCTTCACGGGAAGCATTTGATTTTTCTATTGATAAAACAACTATTATGATGTTTGATATGGCTATCTACGCTAATTTACTGGTTAAGGGATATACTCCTATTTTTATTGATACTCCCGTAGCCTTGTATCGTATTCATCCCGGGCAAACAACAGGTTTGACCCAGTACCACAAAGCCGTATTCCGCTCTATGTTTGAGGTGTTTAATTATCTTAAAATTTTTTTAAACATAAAAAATGTTATGCTTCTAAAGCAAGCATTCCCAGATAATACCATTATTCAAAAATTACAAAAAGGAGAAGAAAACTTATTACCCTTTGCTGTGGCCAAATATTTGGCAGATTCTCCTGATATTTACAGGGTTTTTGCAGGACGTATGTTCTTATCCGAAATATTTAATAATGATGAAATCCGTCTGCTTATAGAACACAAATTTAATTATTTTGTTGCTGATTTTAGGAAATTATATACGGAACATCCCGTATATTTATCTTATAGAGAACCTCTATCCGATAAAAACATTCCATTATTCCGTTTAATAT